>NZ_CEXPNT010000031.1:0-17431 GCF_982709265.1 Candidatus Marivariicella framensis
GGTGATGAGCTTTCACCGGTAGTTGTTGATCCATCAGCTAATAACGCAACAAGAGATTTATTTGCAGAAATTGCAGCACTGGAACTACCTGCTGAGTATGAAATATACACTTTTGGCCTAGCATCAGATCTTGGAACAGAGGCAACTCCACTAGTGAATTTTGGAACAGTTGATTTTGCAGGGATATGGTCGATTTCACTACCTGGTATAGAAGTATGGGCTCATATTGATATTGTGTTTCATGAACCAGGGAATCAAGGAAATTGTTATGGAACCATTCACTTTAATTTAGAGGCTAGTGCTGGTGATTTTGGCGGTGGTGGAGATGTAGATCTTGGTGGTAACGTAACTCTAGACCCAGTTAATGGAAACAATGATTCTGGAGCCTCTGGATCTCCTGGAGAAGCCCCATTTCCTGGCGATGAAGGTTGGTGTAGTTCAGATACTGAAATTATATACTTACCAGATGTAATAACAACTACTTCTGAAAATACAGTTACAACTCAAATTTCTCATCCTCTTCTTGATGAACCAGGAGTAAGCATAGCTGAAGTGTTCACAAATAATAGTTCTATTGCAACTATAAAAGACTTTTTCCCACAAAATAACACTGTAATACTTGATTTAACTGGTCAACCGGGTGGGGTTGCTATAGTTTTTGAAGTAAGAAAAGCTACAAGTACAGCACCAGAGGATTGTGCTGCTGTTATGGTATTTATCCTTGGTGTACTTGATCCAGCAGAGATAGAGTGTCAAGTAACTAATTCATTTGATCCAATATTTGTAATACCAGGCACGGAAAACGCTGTCATTGATTTAAATCCATTTTTTGATGGCTTTGGAGGCTTTGAAGCGTTCTCACAATCATTTAAATTAGATTTAGTTGATCCATTTTTAACAGTAGGTCAAGCTTCTTTAGAGGGAGCTACTTTAACTCTTGATTTTAATGGACAAGAAGGGTATGACATGTTAATTTTCCAAACCAGTGATTTGAACGGAAACTGTATTAATTTAGTTGAAGTTCCTGTTATTGTTGATCCTAATGCGGCATCAGTAAACCCTGATGATGGAGGGATTGGTGGTGGTGACCAGGGACCAGATTCAAGTGCTTGTGATATAACAGTAGATCTTGGTATTGGAGAAAACACAATTTATTTTGAACCAGGAGTAAGTAATGTTTCAGTTGATCTTTCCTCTGCCTTTTCTCAACTAGAGGTTGATCCAAGTGATGTTCAAATTGACGCATATATTCAAGGTGAAGTTGGACCTGCTCCAGGACCATGGGTAATCGATGCAGCAGGCTCGTTTAATATTGAAGTGCCTCAAGGCGATTATTTAATAATTATTGACCTGTATATCAAAAATGCTTCCGGAGAGTGTTTGGGAGTAATTATATTTGATATTGGAGCATTTGATACTTCTGCAGAATGTATAGTAACTAATGTTGCTCCTGAAGATGCTAATCAAACCATATGGTTTTCTCCAGGAGAAATTTTCACTGAAGATTTAACGAATGCCTTTTTCAGCACACAAGGAAATCCCTTAACATATTATGTAGAATTCTCAAATGATCTAATCAATGCTGAAAATCTTGGTGATGGAAATATAGAATTTTTCGTTGGTGATCAATCAGGAGAAGGATCGTTAACAATAACTGTTTTTGACGAAATAGCAGATTGTACTACAGAAGTTACATTACCATTTTTAGTTGATTCGACTCCTCCAGAAGGACAAGGCCCACCTCCGGACTTTAGTTGTCCGCAGTACATTGAGGATATTATGCCTTTATATGCAACTAATAATGATCCAAGGGAATACTTGTTAGATTTAAATAATTTCTTCTACATACCTCCTACGGGAATAAATTACACTCTTATTACTCCACCTGAATGGGGGGCTGATCAAGATGGAGACGGAGAGTTTACTGAAAAATTTGTTGAGGTTAATTTAGACGACTCGTTCTTAAGAATTAACACGGACAGCCGATCAGGACAAGCCTTATTCCAAATTCAGTATGAGTCTAGAGCTTCTTCAACGGCCTCTTGTAGTATCAATCTAATTGATATAATGATTACTGTTGACGATGAACTTGCCATTATTGAGGAACAATTACAAGAAAATTGTGGTAATAATTTTGACTATTTCATTATTGGTGGAGATTTTAGTCCACTCACTCTTGAACTTGGAGTTCAGGACGATATTAAAATTGAGCTTAGAGATTATTTAAATAATCCTAATGCAGAGGTTGATTTTTATGTTAGATACGATCTATTGTATCCTGAGCCACCTAATGCTCCTGGAGATTCGAGCTCCGATCCAAACATGAATATTCCATTGGTAGATGGATTTATTTCTGGAAGTTCAGAATTAATAGTCTTTGCGACTAGATTTGAAGCAGGAGTCGGTAGTATCCCATTTGAAGTTTTCGATTTAGAAACGGGATGTAATTACAACGCCTTGATTTTTATTGAAGTAGTTGACAATTTAGGAATTGAGGATATTGACTGTCCTGAACCTATTATGGAATTTGCAGAGTTTACAATTTCTCAAGATCAACCTTTAGAATTAAACCTTGGAGACTTCTTCGCTGTTAGTGGAGATGCTAGCTCAACGGGAAGTTTCTTCTACGAATTTGGATCTGACCGTCCTGAAAAAGTTCAATTAGAGTTAAATGAATCGGATAATGTGCTTACAATAACTCCAGATACAGGCCCTGATTCATTAGGGGATGTGTTTGTGTTTATTAAAGCAGCAGATTCTAACGAATACTGTGAAACTTTTGCTGACATCCTGGTTCGAATTTTACCATCGGGTATAACTGAAAATGAATGTCCTTTTGTTTACAGCGAATATCTAAATGAACCATTTCAGTTTCCTACTGATGAAGAATCAGCAATTGTCTATTTACCAGAATGGATAACAGATGACGGAGGTATTGGGACTTTAGACTGGCATGTTCATATGGATAATAACCCTCAACTAGACTATAGCTTAAACGACGATGGAATATTGACGTTGTATTTGAAAGAATACATTCCTGGAGATATTACTTTCTTTGTTGATGCAATAGATTCATTTGGATGTATTACAACAGAAGAGTTTGTTGTTAGATTAGGTGAAGTTTCACCAGAATTTGTTTTTAACAGGTGTCCTGAAATATCAGAAACTGGCGCAGCTGCAATTGCTACGATTCTTGCTACACAAGGAGTAGTAGATGGAAATATTTCAAGTGATGTATCATTCATAAACATACCTTTAACTGGTATATATTCAGATCCAGATGGTGATCCTATCACATACGATTCATTTAGTCATGACCCATCGAAAGCTTCTGTTGAAGTAGATAGTAATACATTAGTTATTTACTTCCTGCCTGAAAAGTACGGAAGTGTAGAATTTGAGTTTTTTGCTAGAGATGGAGATCCATATTGTGATCCAGGTCAAACCTTAAGTATTTCAAGAACACCTCCGGTAAATATTGCTCCAGTTGTTATATGCCCTGAAATAATTTCACAAATTCCACCAATTGAAGTTGTTCAAGGATCACCTCTTGATGTGATTCCTTTAAATCAGTTATTTTTAGACGTAACTGCTTCTAACTTTGATTTCTATGCTGTAAGTGAAAATTCTGAAATTGTGGAAGCTAAAATTGATGGAGATAAATTAATATTAGAATATTCTTCAACCCTTGATGGTTCTACAAATGTAACGGTAGTATCGAGTAATGTTTCTGGAACGTGCGACGCAGAACTCAACTTTACGGTTACGGTTGTTCCTCCTGCTGTAAACTTGTCACCTGTATTCGAACCACAAAACGTTACGGTTCTTGAAAATGATGCTGAGGAGACGAATGCGGCAATTGCAAAATTTGCCTCGCATGTTATTGTTTCTGACCCTGAAGGAGAAAACATCTCTCTACTTATTTCGGCAGGAAACACTGATGATCTTTTCGAATTAAGACCTAGTGCTTCCACAGGAGATAGAGTTGATGCTGGATATGATTTATTCGTAATCGGTAAACTTGATTATGAAGATCAAACCTTCCATGAACTAGAGCTTACTGCTTCAGATGGAGAAAATGTATCTACATATTTATACAGAGTAAATGTTGGAGATATTCAGAATGCTTCTATTAATGCAGACTTTAATCTAACTGTATACGACCAGGCTAATGAAAGTGAAACTGCCTCTGGAACTACAGGAAAAAATCAAGCATACAAACGTTTTACTAATCCTAGATTTAGAAATCAAATGGAGGTTGGTAAATGGAAAGTTCGTAAAAAGATAACAGGTGGAGCGGACAAAGATCTTTTTGAAATCAATCAAGAAGAAGAAGCTGGCGGCCCTGAAGCAAGAGGATCATCGGTTAATATGATTGATGTGCTTGACTTTAAAACACCTCCAGACTTTGAGAATCCTCAGGATCACAATAAGGATAATGTTTACGAAGTAATCGTTGAACTTATAAATGAAGATGATGGAGAATCAGAAATTCCAGTTGTTGTAAATCAAAGAGAGATATCTGTTCCAGAAAATGATGAGAAAACTGTTGAAATACAATCAATTGGAGCGTCACCTGCTCAGGATACAGATGGTGATGGTGTAGCTGATGTAATTGATAACAGCCCATTATTTGCAAATTCTAATCAAGCTGATGCAGATGGTGATGGTGTTGGAGATGTAACTGATGACGATGATCAAGATGGTGTGTGGAATCCAAATGATGGATGTGCTAATACTACTCTAGGAAATAGAGTTGATATTTATGGATGTGCAATATTTTACTTGCCAACTAATAATTTCTCAATAACTAAGTCAGAGAAATGTGTTGGTACAAATAGCATATCTATTACATCAGCTCGTTTAGATCTCAACTATTCAGTAACGGTTTCAGGAGCTGTTTCTCAAACTTCAAGCTTTACAGGTTCAACTTATGAAATTGAAAACCTTTCTGCTGGAACTTATTCAGTTTGTTTAACTGTCGACGGAATAGCATCATCTATATATCAGCGTTGTTATAGTATGACTATTTCCGAACCTGCACCGTTGAGTGTATATAGTATTACTGATCCAGGAAACAACTCGGTTACATTTAACTTAGATGGAGGAACGGTTTATAATATTACTCACAACGGCATGACTACTCAGACTAAAGAATCTACCTATACGATCTCTTTAAAATCAGGAATGAATACTATAGATATTAATACAGGTATTGGATGTCAGGGTGAATTTGGAACAACTTACTTTAATTCAAGTCTTGTTGACTTAGCACCTAACCCATTCAAAAGCTCTGTAAAACTATATGTTGGAGGAGAAGACGAAGCTGTATCAGTTAGTGTGTTTAATATGACAGGTAATCAAGTTTTAAGAGTGGATAAAGTATTAGATTTTGGCTCAAGGACTTTAGAGATAAATACTACATCTCTAATGATTGGAACGTACTTAATAAAAATTAATGGAGCGACAACTCAGCAAACATTTGTTGCTATAAAACAATAGAAAACATGAAACGTTTATTTATATCATTATTTAGTTTTTTAATAATCATTAGCTGTGGAGGCGGAGGCGGAGACGACCCTGTTGTTCCGCCGCCTGTAGTAATTCCCCCTCCTGTTGTAATTCTGCAACCTGGAACCCCTTCATTAGTGTTCCCGGCTAATAATGAATCTTGTCAGGATGGAACTTCATTAAATGACTCTCAAAGTGAGGTTAATTTTCAATGGGGAGCTCCTGCGAACACTAATAGCTATGTTTTAACAATAACTAACTTGACTACCAACACTGAATTAACATTTAATTCAACAACTGCCAACAAAGTTGTTGCGTTATCTAAATCTGAACCTTACAGGTGGAGTGTTACAGCTCAAGGTGAACCAGGATCAACTCCAGCACAAAGTTCTTTATGGAAATTTTATTTAGCGGGTGATGCTCAAGTAAATTATGCACCATTTCCCCCAGATTTACTTTCTCCTAAATCTGGTCAAAATGTTTTAGCCGTTAACAATGAGGTGACTCTTATATGGAGTGCGTCGGATGTAGACAATGACTTAAGTTCTTATAAAGTTTATTTTGATAGTGTTGATGGATCAACTCTTCTTGGTTCATATACTCACTCTGCAGAAACAACAAGTTCAGCAGTAAGTGTGGTAGCAAATACACTTTATTACTGGAAAGTTATTGCAATTGATGCTAATGAAAATGAGAGTGATTCAGGAGTATACACCTTTAGAGTCCAATAATGTTAATAGGGTATTAATTGTTGAAACTGTACTATATTTGTAAAAAGGCTTGATCATAAGATTCAAGTCTTTTTAAATTTTTTAGTTTATGAAAGCAAGTGAAAAGTATTGGAATAAAAATCTAACTTATCTAAAATATCTTCTTTTCATTTGGTTTATTGTTTCTTTTGGTGCAGGTATTATTTTTAAAGACTTATTAAATTCAATAAGTCTTGGAGGCTTTCCTCTAGGTTTCTGGTTTGCACAACAAGGATCTGTATATGTTTTTGTAATCTTAATTTTTATCTACGTCTATCTAATGAATAAATTAGATAAATCTCATGGATATGAAGATTAATCAATTCAAATAAATTATGAGCGTTCAATTATGGACCTACTTATTAGTAGGTATAACCTTTGCATTATATATTGGAATCGCTATATGGTCAAGAGCCTCCTCAACTAAAGAGTTTTATGTTGCTGGAGGGGGAATCTCTCCACTAGCTAACGGAATGGCTACAGCAGCAGATTGGATGTCTGCCGCATCGTTCATTTCAATGGCAGGTTTAATCTCAATACTTGGTTATGACGGAGGAGTTTACATAATGGGATGGACAGGAGGCTATGTTCTTTTAGCTCTTTTACTTGCGCCTTACCTTCGTAAATTTGGAAAATTTACTGTACCAGATTTTATAGGAGAAAGGTATTATTCTAATACGGCTAGAATAGTTGCAGTGATTTGTGCCCTATTAGTCTCTTTTACTTATGTTGCTGGACAAATGAGAGGTGTTGGTGTAGTCTTCTCTAGATTTTTAGAGGTAGATATTAATACTGGCGTGATAATAGGAATGGTTATAGTTCTTTTTTATGCGGTTATGGGAGGCATGAAAGGAATTACGTATACTCAGGTAGCTCAATATTGTGTCTTGATTTTTGCTTTTATGGTTCCTGCAATATTTATCTCATTTCAAATGACTGGAAATCTTGTTCCACAGGTGGGTATGGGATCTACTATGAACGATGGATCAGGAGTATATGTTTTAGAAAAACTAAATTCTATTAATACAGAATTAGGGTTTAACAAATATACAGACGGAAGTAAATCGCTAATTGACCTTCTTGCAATAACCTGCGCATTGATGGTTGGAACAGCTGGACTTCCTCATGTTATCGTTAGATTCTTTACAGTTAAAAAAGTAAGTGATGCTAGAAAATCAGCCGGATTAGCATTGCTCTTTATTGCTATTTTATACACTGCTGCTCCTGCAGTTTCAGTATTTTCAAGGATTAATCTTATTTCTACAGTTAAAGACAATCCCTACACTTCAATGCCACAATGGTTTAGTAATTGGGAGCAAACGGGTTTATTGAAATTTAATGATAAAAATAATGATGGAAAGATTCAATATTTAGCAGATCCAAACCTAAATGAATTATATGTTGATCCAGACATTATGGTTCTAGCTAATCCTGAAATAGCTAATTTACCACCATGGGTTATTGGACTTGTTGCTGCTGGTGGATTAGCAGCAGCTTTATCAACTGCAGCAGGTTTACTATTGGTGATTTCATCTTCAATTTCTCATGACTTAATCAAAAACATTATTAATCCAAAAATTACTGATAAAGGAGAATTATGGGCAGCTAGAATATCTGCGACATTTGCAGTTATAATAGCAGGTTACTTTGGAATCAATCCTCCAGACTTTGTTGCAGCGGTTGTTGCTCTGGCATTTGGCCTTGCGGCAGCTTCTTTTTTTCCAGCAATCATTCTTGGAATTTTTTATAAAAAAATGAATAAGGAGGGAGCAATTACTGGAATGATAGTAGGAATTCTATTTATGCTATTTTATATTTTAAAATTCAAATTTGGAGTTTTTGATGGTGGTAAATCTTCCGTTCAGGGCCTATCAGACCAATGGTGGTTTGGTGTTTCTCCTGAAGGGTTTGGATCAATAGCAATGATATTCAATTTTCTTTCTGCATTGTTAGTTAATAAATTCACACCCCCTCCTCCTTTGGAAGTTCAGCAAATAGTTGAAAACATTAGAATTCCATCTGGTTCATCTCCAGCAAATAATCACTAGCTTTATTTTTTAAATTATATTTAAATGTCTAATTATAACATAAATAGTTCTGAAGACTATAAGAGGATTTATGACGAATCTGTAAACCACCCTGAAAAATTCTGGAATGATTTAGCTAAAGATAATTTCAAATGGCAAAAGCATTGGGATTCAGTTTTAAATTGGGATTTCAAAAAGCCTGAAATTAGATGGTTTGAGGGAGCACAACTTAATATTACTGAAAACTGTTTAGATAGACATCTTATAAATAAAGCTCAAAAAACAGCTATAATTTTTGAGCCTAATAATCCAAAGGAAAAATCAGAGCATATAACATATGAAAGCCTTTTTCACAGAGTAAATAAAATGGCCAATGTTCTTAAGAGTAAAGGAGTTAAAAAAGGAGATAGGGTATGTATTTATTTACCTATGATTCCCGAACTAGCTATAAGTGTATTAGCTTGTGCAAGAATTGGAGCAGTTCATTCCGTTGTTTTTGCTGGATTTTCTGCAATTGCATTATCAACAAGAATTAACGATTGCAACTGCAAAATTGTTCTGACTTCAGATGGTTCTTTTCGAGGAAATAAAATATTAGATTTAAAAAAAATAGTAGATACCGCTTTAAAGGATTGTCCTCAAGTTTCATCTGTTTTAGTTGTTGAAAGAACTAAAACTAAAATTCATTTAGAAAAAGGAAGAGATTATTTAATAGAATCATTACTTAACGAAGCCAGTCAAGATTGTCCAATAGAAGTAATGGATTCAGAAGACCCTCTTTTTGTATTGTACACATCAGGTTCTACAGGAAAACCTAAAGGGATGGTTCATTCATCGGCTGGTTATATGGTTGGATCAGCATATACATTCAAAAATATTTTCCAATATAAAGATGAAGATATTTATTGGTGTACTGCTGATATTGGTTGGATTACAGGACACTCATATATAGTGTATGGACCACTTTTAAATGGAGCAACAACTCTTATGTTTGAAGGAGTTCCTTCCTATCCTGACTATGGTCGTTTTTGGGAAATAGTTGAAAAACATAAAGTAAATCAATTTTACACAGCTCCTACAGCGATTAGAACATTAGCTAAAGAGTCCATAGATCTTGTTAACAAGCACGACTTATCCTCTTTAAAAGTATTAGGGTCTGTTGGTGAACCTATTAATGAAGAGGCATGGAAATGGTATAATATTAATATTGGAAAAAATAAATGCCCAATAGTTGACACATGGTGGCAAACAGAAACTGGCTCAATAATGATCTCTTCAATTCCAAATGTCATAGAATCAAAGCCAACCTACGCAACATTACCATTTATAGGAATTCAGCCAGTTTTAATGGATGAAAATGGAAATGAAATTCTTGAAAATGACGCTGAAGGTAGACTTTGTATCAAATATCCATGGCCATCAATGGCCAGAACTATATGGGGAGATCATAAGAGATATAAGGAAACATATTTTTCATCTTTTGATAACAAATATTTCACTGGTGATGGATCATACAGAGACAACAAAGGATTATTTAGAATTACAGGAAGAGTTGACGATGTAATAATTGTATCAGGTCATAACCTTGGAACTGCCCCAATAGAAGATGCTATAAATGAACATAATCTAGTTGCAGAATCTGCTATAATTGGAGTTCCTCATGATATAAAAGGAAATTCTTTATTTGGATATATTACCTTAAAAGAAGCATCAAGCGCTTCATTGGGTGAAAGTCTTAAAAAAGAAATAAACCAATTAATATCTAAACAGATTGGACCCATTGCAAAACTAGACCATATAGAATTTGTTTCAGGACTACCTAAAACACGCTCTGGTAAAATCATGAGAAGAATTTTAAGAAAAATAGCAAATAATGAAATTGATAATTTAGGAGACACTTCAACTCTTTTAAATCCAGAAATTGTAGATGAAATCATTTCTAAAGTTTTACATTGATATTTTGAATAAAATATCTGAATATTTTCAAAATTTCTTAAAAAGAGTAAGACTAATAAGAAAAGAAGTTAGAGGTGTTAAAACAGGGAAGTTTATAGCATATTTAATTGTTTTATTTTTTTTGCCAGGAGGTTCAGTGTTATGTATAATAGCTTTGTATATTAGGTATTTAAAAAATGATTAATGAAAAAATTACATTTAATTTCTCTACTTTTTTTCTCAGGCACGTTATTGGCTCAGTTATCTTTAAAATCAATTGAACTGCCAAAAAAAATTGAGGAAACTTCTGGTTTAGAATACTTTAGAGGGCATTTTATCACTCATAATGATTCGGGAGGAAAGCCTAAATTATATTCCTTTACAAGTGAAGGAGATCTTTTAAAATCGTATAAAATTAAAGGTGCACTTAATAGAGACTGGGAAGAATTAACTGCAGATAACAACTATATATATATATGCGATACAGGTAATAATTATGCTACCAGAAAAGATTTAAAAATATATAAAGTTGATAAAGATCTTATTTTAAGAGATTCTATTTTAATTAGATATAAAAATCAAAAAAGCTTCAAAAGAAAAAGTAAAAATAGATACGACGCTGAAGCGATAGCTTCTGTAGACAGCGTATTGCTTTTGTTTTCAAAGGACAGAAAAAAACTTACAACTCAAGTTTATTCAATTCCAAAGGTTGCCACTAGTTATGTTATAGATCCTATTGCTGAATTTAATGTTGATGCTTTGATAACTGCAGCTGATTATGATCCTATTTCAAAAACACTAGCCCTTACTTCTTATACATTTGCTGGGGATCAATATTTGTATCGATTTTTAAACTTTGATATTAAAAATTTGAAAAATTCAAAATTTGAAAAATATACTATACCTGTTAAGCCTGCTCAAATAGAAGCTATTAAGGTTGAAGACTCTTCAACTTTTTGGCTTACATCTGAAGATGAAGGGGAAGGGTCTCCAAGACTTTTTAAGGCATGTATTTCATATTAACTTTAAAATTTTATTTTTTTACCTTGTATAAAAATAAAAAATGAATCGATCTATATTTTTAAAGCAGCTAAGCTTGTTAACTGCAGGTTCGACGATAATACCCTCAAGTATTCTAGCAAAACCTTCTTATTTGCAAAAATTATTACCTGAGGTAGGAATTCAATTATTCTCTATCCCACTTTTATTAAATAGAGATTTTGAAAAATCAATTTCCATGATTTCTAAAATGGGATATAAATATATTGAGTTTTTCGGTCCTTATTATTTCAGCTCTCAGAGCGCTAAAGATAGGGCTAAGAATTATCCTTTCCCTCCTTCAGATAAGCCCATAAGTGGTTTTTATGGATATAAAGAATCAGAAATAAATGATATTTTAAGTGATTATAATTTAAAGACCCCTTCATTGCATACGGATTTAGACACTTTAGAAAATCATATGGGAAAATTAGCTAAAGCAGCGTTAGAATGTGGAGCTGAATACGTTGTGCTTCCTGCTATTCCGCCTGATCAAAGAACTAATATTGATGATTACAAAAGGATGGCAGATAGATTTAATGAAATTGGCTTAGCCGCTAAAAAAGAAGGAATTTCTTTTGCATATCATAATCATGGATATGGATTTGCAGAAAAAGAAGGGCTAATTCCAACTGAATATGTTTTTGAAAATACTGATTCTGATTTAGTTTTTCTTCAGATGGATATTTTTTGGACTTTAGCTGCAGGACAAGATCCAATAAGACTATTAAATAAATATTCAAACAGATACAAATTAATGCATTTAAAAGACATGAAAGAAAATATTTTATTTAATGGAGATGGTGAGTCTTTCGAAGAATGGATTACTCTTTTTCCAAATATGACAAGTTGTGGAAAAGGAATAGCTGATATAAAAGGAATAATCAAGAAGGCTAAAGATGTTGGAGTTAAACATTTTTATGTAGAACAAGATATGGCTCAAAATCCTGAAATAGTTCTTCAAGAGAGTTTCGATTTTTTAACTAATTAAAATATGATGGAAATCAAATCAATTTATAAGTCGCAAAAGGAGTTTTTTAACTCAAAAAAGACACTTTCTATAAAATATAGAAAGCAATCATTAAGAAAATTATCTATTGCTATTTCTAAACACGAAAGTTCTATTTATGAAGCTTTAATGGAGGATTTAGGAAAATCTCAGTATGAAAGTTTTTTAAGTGAGATACTATTCGTTCAGAAAGAAATTAAAATGATGGTAAAAAATATAGGTTATTGGGCAAAACCTAAAAGAGTTCCGGGTTCGATATATAACTTCCCATCCAGAGATTATATAATACCTAAGCCTTTTGGTTGTGTTTTAAATATAAGCCCTTGGAACTATCCGTTTAATCTAGCTTTAGTCCCTTTGGTTGGTGCAGTAGCTGCAGGAAATACTGTGGTTTTAAAACCTTCAGAACATTCTCCCAATACAAGTAAAATACTTATAACTATTATTAAAGAAACTTTTGAGCCAGGTCATGTTTCTGTTGTAATTGGTGACGCTAAAGAAGCTCAGCAACTTTTATCTTTAAGATGGGATTATATTTTTTTTACTGGAAGTACTTCTATAGGTAAAATAGTAGCTAAGGCTGCTGCTGAATTTTTAACTCCTACTACATTGGAGTTGGGAGGCAAAAACCCCTGTGTAGTCGAAGAATCTTCAATGATTAAATTAACAGCAAAAAGAATTGTTTGGGGAAAATTTTTTAATTGTGGACAAACATGTATTGCCCCAGATTATATAATGGTAAATTATAAAATAAAAGATAAGTTAATTGCGGCTTTAAAAATAGCTATAAAAGATGCTTTTGGAGAAAAGCCTATTGAATCAAAAAGCTATGGAAGACTTATTAATAAGAATCACTTAGACAGAATTAATAAGATGATGAAAGGAGCGTCGATAATCCATGGGGGAGATTCAAATTCTTCAGATAAGTTTTTTGCTCCAACACTTTTATTAGATCAAAACCTGGAAAGTGGAGCCATGCAAGAAGAAATATTTGGACCGATACTTCCCATTATAAGTTATGAGAATATTGAAGAAACGTATGATATTATCAATCGTTTTGAGAAGCCTTTAGGAGCTTATTTGTTTTCAAAAAATAAAAAAAGTATCGAGAGATTTAAAAACGAGGTTTCTGCTGGAGCAATTGTTGTTAACGATAGCATTATTCAATTTATAAACTCTAATTTACCATTTGGAGGAGTAGGAAGTAGTGGAGTCGGAGCCTATCATGGCGAGCACAGCTTTGATTTATTTACTCATTTCAAACCATTTATAAAACGAAGCTTTTTTCCAGACCCTTTTCTTCGTTATGCTCCCTATCCCAAAAATTGGGGGTGGATAAAGAAAATCTTAAAATATGTTTAGCCTTACTTTTTAGGAATTTTACAAGTATTTACCCCAAACAAACGATATGCATAACAGTTGCCTGAAAGAGAATTAAATAAAAGAGCTATTCCAAGCCATCCAGCAAACATGGTCCATCTTGTTTCTCCAAAAAGAAAAGGTGTTGGGATTAATAATAATGCAATGATTAATCTTATAGCCCTGTCTTTATTATTTTGATTTTTAACTAAAAATTTAAACTTCATCTGGCTAATATACTTAATTAATAATGCATTAATTATTAATAAATTTCATCCCACTACTTGTGATTAATAAATTTATTGATTCAATGTATTTTTTTGAAACTTCACTTAGATTGTTTAATTCAACTTCCAACTCTTTCTTAACTTTGATAAAAAACTCTAATGATTGATCAGTAGGAGGGTAGTCTCCTCTTTGAGAATCAGCCATTAAAAAAGCCAATCTGTTATTAATTCTTATCCCATAATTTAGAGGATCTTGTCTACTTTGATTTTTTGTCATATGAATGCTATTTTCAATTAAGTGAAGCTCATCTAAAAACTCGTCAATTAAAGAATTAATATCTTCATCTTTATTGCTTTTATCTATAACATATCCAAGATCTTTTCTTAGATCTCTAATGTCTATTATTGCTTGATTTGCTCTAGAAACTTCATTCCTTACACTTAAAAGAAAATCAAATTGTTTTTTGAAGTCTTCTTTAGTATTAATTAGTCTAGGGTCTTTAATTATATTGAACTCCTGATCGGTAACCTCTTGATTGTATGTTAGTCTAAGGTTATATTTTCCAGGAACAGCTTTGGGTCCAACATTAGGAGAAGAATAAAACACCATTCCTTCAAATGTTTTGTAGCCTGGATATCTCATGTCCCAAATCAATCTATTTCCTCCGCTATTAGGGTCTAAAGATTTTATATTATTCCCTGATAAAGCATAATCAATATCATTTGAGTTACTTGAAACTGGTTTTACTGAAGAAGAAAGCAACTTGTCTTTATTATTAGTATAAGACCTGATTAACTTTTCTTTTTGATCAAATATTTCAATTTTTACAAAATCATCATTTTTTATATTTTTTATAAAATAATTAATAATTACTCCATTTGGGTGATTCTCACCATTTAATAGATCTCCTGATCCATTCCAGCCAGACTGCATTCTATATGATATGTCAGGTTTATATAGATGTGAATTTTTGAAATTCAATTTTTTTGAAAGCTGGTGCAAGGGGGTTAAATCATCAATGATCCAAAAGGATCTCCCGTGGGTTGCAACTATTAAATCATTCTCTTTTACATGTAAATCTCTGATTGCTGTAATTGGAAGATTTAACTGAAATGATTTCCAACTACTCCCATCATCAAAGGAGATAAACATTCCCCATTCTGTCCCCGAATATAAAAGTCCAGGTCTTTTTTTATCCGCCCTAATAACTCGAGTATAATAATTTTTATTAATCCCTTTTGTAATTAAAGTCCAAGTTTCTCCATAATCATCTGTTTTGTACAAATAAGGAGTATAATCTCCGAACTTATATGCAGTTGCTGCCACATAAGCCTTTCCCTTATTGAAAGAACTTATATCAATACTATTAATCATATTAAGTTTAGGCGACATCGATTTTGGTGGTGTTACATTTTTCCATGTTTTTCCTCCATTTTTTGTCACATGAATTAAACCATCATCACTTCCAACCCAGATAACACCGTCTTCTATTTCTGATTCTGCAATTGCAAAAATATTAGCATAAAATTCTGCTCCAGTATTATCTTGCGTTATCAACCCTCCTGAAGACTCAATAGTTTCTGGCAAATTTCTTGTTAAGTCTCCTGAGATGGTGTTCCAGGTTTGTCCTTCATTTGTTGTAACATGAAGATAATTTGAGCCCGCGTATAATTTTTTAGGATTATTAGGGCTAAACATTACAGGAAAATTCCAATTGAACCGATATTTCATAACCTCAGCTCCAGATCCAGCAGGATTATCAGGCCAAACATTTATAGATCTAATTTGATTAATTGAATGATCTTTTCGCATCATATAGCCCTTATATGTTCCTCCATAAACTATATTGTTATTAAGAGGATCAGGTGCAAGATGTGCACTTTCCCCTCCAGAGGTTGATTCCCAATCATCTTCTGTGATTGTCCTACCAGAAGATCGATGCTTTATTCTTACGGTACTATTATCTTGCTGAGCACCGTAAATCCTATAAGGAAAAGAGTTATCAGTGGTAACTCTATAAAACTGCGCAGTTGGTTGATTGTGATAGGTCGTCCAATTTTCTCCTCCATCGTTTGAGACTTGAGCTCCTCCATCGTCTGCTATGACCATTCTTAAATTATTATTTGGATCTATCCATAAATCATGATGATCTCCATGTGGAGCATTTTTTAATTCAAATGTTTTACCGCCATCTTTGGAAACTCCATAACTCACATTCATTACATAAATTTTATCCTCATTTTGAGTGTCAGCATAAATTCTTGTGTAATACCAAGCTCTTTGCCTCAAGGCCCTGTTGGAATTCACTTTTTTCCAATTATCACCACCGTCATCAGACCTATATAAACCTCCATCATCCGACTCAATCATTGCCCATATTCTTTTAGAATTAACCGGTGAAATTGTCAACCCAATCATCCCCCAAGGGAATCCTGGCAATCCATTAAAACTAGAAATATCTTCCCAGGTATTACCTGCATCCAAACTTCTAAATATTTTACTATCAGGACCACCACTATCCATTCTATAACCATTTCTTTTCATTTGCCAGGATGATGCGTATATAATTCTTGAATTATTAGGGTCAATTATAAGATCTCCTATACCCGCTTTATTTGAAATATATAGAATTTTATTCCATGTTTCTCCTCCATTAATTGACTTATATAAACCTCTTTCTTGGTTGGGTTTCCATAAATTACCAATTACTGCCACATAAACTATATCAGGATTTGTTGGGTGAATTCTTATTCTAGATATATGTTCTGATTTTGGCAGCCCGATGTATGTCCATGTTTCTCCAGCATCTGTGCTTTTCCAAGTACCTTTTCCTGACGACACATTACCTCTTAAAGTTTGTTCTCCTTCTCCCACATAAATTATATTTGGATCTGATTCTGAAACAGCAATGACTCCAATTGAGCCTCCAAAATAACCATCACTTATGCTTTTCCATGTGTTTCCCGCATCTATTGATTTCCATACACCTCCACCAGCTGTCCCCATATAATAAGTATTATTGTCTGTCGAAATGCCAGTTGCTGTTCCTGCTCTTCCTCCCCTAAATGGACCTATCAATCTATAGTTTATAGCGTCGTATAAGTTTTCATTAAATGAAAGTTCTTGAGTTTTTGGTTTTCTTTTTTGAGAGTATGAATCATTATTTATCCCAAATAATAAAACTAAAATATAGATAAGTGTATTTGTTTTCATTTTAAAGTAATTTAAATTTTCATTTTTTTAAATCTATTTCCATTTGATATGATTATGAAGTATATAAATGCTAACACTAGAGATGTTGTATATACAACAGCTGCATATTTTACGTTAAATAAATAATATACTCCACAAAAAATTAATGAAGAATATAGGGTTAGGTTAATAAAGAATTTTTTGAAAAAAATTAAAAATTTCAAAAGATTAAAGTTCATTTTTTCTTCTTTACTCATAGTATTATAACCTGAAATCAAAAGGTCAGCATTATCCTCATTAACTCCATAAGCAATTGATAAAAAGATAATATTGGAAATAAATACTGGCAAAAAATTTAAAGAAAAAATAGATAAATTCATACG
>NZ_CEXPNT010000032.1:0-17046 GCF_982709265.1 Candidatus Marivariicella framensis
TTTATCAATTATACTTAAGTGAAGGAGTTATTGAAAAAGGATATATCTTTATAAAAACAAATTAAAAGTTAGCATATATCCTTGAATTAAGGTTTTAGAAAAAAGGATATATCTTTATAAAAATTAGTAAAAATGAAAACTATACATAAAATGTTAAGATTATGTTTTTTCTTGCTTTGTCCATTTTTATGGTCTCAACAAGAAGCGGCATTTTCTTTGTATATGTTTAATCATCAGTCAATAAACCCAGCATATGTTGGAGCTCAAAACTCCACTCAATTCACATTAGTGAACAGAACTCAATGGGATGGAATTGTTGGTGCTCCTGAGACTCAGGCAATAAGTGTAGGACATCAATTTGAAAGTAAAAATGTTGGTTTTGGTTTGTCAAGTGTTATTGATAAAATAGGACCTTCTCAAAACACTAGTGTAGCTTTAGATTTTTCTTACCACCTAAAGCTAAATGATAAAAATCTAAAATTAGGTTTAGGAATTAAAGCAAGTGGAAGATCCTATCAGTTAAATAATTCTATGATTTCTCCTTTTGATTCATCGGATTTAGTTCTCTCATCACAGATAAATAACAAATTTTCACCCAATATAGGTGCAGGACTTTACTTGCATAATCAAAAATTTTATTTAGGAATAGCCATACCTAACTTTTTGGAAGACGAGGAAATTTTTTATAAAAGAAATTATTATATGTTTTTTGGAGGACTTATAAATATGAATCAATCAATCAAGTTTAAGCCTAGTTTTCTTGTGCAGAAAACAGAGTTATTACCCCTTACTTATGATGCAAGTGTTTTAATTGTAGTCAGAGATAAGTTTTGGATTGGTCCCCAACTTCGAACAACAGTTAGTGCTGGAAGACCCGATAAAAATAATGCAGGATTTTATGGGGCCATTGCAGGTGTTCATGTCGGAGAAAATATGACTATTGGTTATGCGTATCAGGGTTCTTCATTGAATAAAAATATTGGAATTACTAACAATTCACATGAACTATTTTTACGTTTTCAATTGGCTTCAAAAACTCAAGGAATATTAAGATCACCTAGAATCTTTTAATTGTGAAATACATTTTAAATTTTATCTTTTTGTTGAATAGCTGTCTTGTTATTGGACAAACAAATTCAGTTGATTGGGCTGATTATTATTACATGAATAATAAATTCAGCAAAGCAATTGAGCTATATGAGAAATCAATTGATAGTCTCAATATTGATCAAGAGCGAAATTTGGCATTTGCTTACATGAAACTTGATATGAAATCAAATGCATCATCGACTTTTAGATCTATTAGTGATAATCAACTAGCGGGAGTAGTTGATTATTTGACTTTTGCTCAACTTCTTCCCCTAGATTCTAAACTTTCAAAAGAATATAGAGAAAAGGCAAGAAGATTAAAAGTCCACCAAGATGATATTTTAGAGGATGACAGTTTAGTTTATAAATCTAGATTTTATAATTCAACATCTACAAACTTAAAATCATTTCCAAATAATACTTCAGAAGATGAATTTGGAGCTATTATGGTTCCAAACTTATATAATCCAAGTGATCATTATAATGATAAAAACCAAATTGAATTTTATTATGTCAGCTCAAACAAAAATCCATCAGAGGACATTAAAAAACTTAAAAGAATTAAATCTGAATCAACTATATATAATATTGCAAATGGTTTAATGGATACATTAAATGGTAAAATAATCAGAGATGATTTGCTTACTTCTAAAATAAATTCTGTTTTACAAGAAGGACCTGTTGTTTACTTGAATAACATAAAGAAACTACTTTTAACTAGGAGTATTGAAAGAGTAGATTCCGATAAGAAATATCAATTAAATATATATCAAGTTGATTATCCATTATCAGAAAATAAAATATTAATAGAGCCACTTTTTGAATTAAAAGAAAACTATTCGAATATGCATCCAACCTATGACTCAGAAAGGGAATGGCTTTATTTTTCGAGTGATAGACCAGGAGGTTTCGGAGGTATGGATTTATATAGGGTTCGTTACAACCGAAACGGTGTAGTTGGAAAGCCCGAAAATATGGGGATTGATATTAATACCAGTTCTGATGAAGTTTTTCCTTTTGTATACAGTGATGATGTTTTGTTTTATTCATCTAATCAAAAATTGAGTCTTGGAAAATTAGATCCATTTATGGCAACTCGTTTAATAGAGAACAGGTGGACAACAGAGCCACTAGGAACTCCTTTTAGTTCAGAAGAAGATGATTTTAGTTTTTTTCTTGATTCAAAAACTAAATTAGGATTTATAAGTTCTAACAGAAAAGGAGGAAAAGGTAAGGATGATAATTATTACTTTGTTTCTAGACCCTTAGTTAAGGGTTTAGAAGACAGATATATGTTTGGATCTGACACTTTAGTCATATCATTTGATGGAGTTTTAAAAAATGATGAATTTTTAATGCTTTCTGAAGATCCCTTGAATAGTTTAGTGGACAAACAAGTTTATCTATACCAAACTCCAAATGCAGGATCTGTTAATTTAAAAGCCAATGGAAGTTTTTGGTATATGCCAAAAGGACCAGAAGTAAAAAGAGATACTTTTAGCTATTATTTGGAAAGTTCATATTCAAAAACTAAATCAATAAACGTCTATTTGAAGAGAGTAGAGCCTGTTACAGAGCCAGAAATTGAATTTAGTTTTAGACCAATATACTTTGAGTTTGATTCAGCAGATGTTTGGAAAAAGTATGTAGATAGGATTGATGAGGTAATTGCTGCGCTTAATTTATATCCAAGTATGGAGGTTAAAATTAAAGCATACACAGATAGAAGAGGTAAAGACGAATATAATATTAGATTATCTGACAGAAGATCTAAATCAATAGTTGCGTATATAAAATCTAAAATTAAAAATTCAAGTAGAATCACTGGAGTTGGATACGGAGAGTCTTTTGTGAAGATAAAAGACATGAGCACTATGGTCTCTAAGGAAGAACACCAAAAAGAGAGAAGAGTTGAGTTTGAAATTAATAACTTTCAATAAAAGCTTTAATTTCTTCTTCTTTAAATTCAGGGTTTGCTCCTGATTTTGATGCTACCATTGCCCCAATTGCACATGATTTTTTTAAAGATTCTTCTGGATCACTATCTTTTAGTAGTTCATTGACTAGCATTGCTAAAAAACTATCTCCTGAACCAATAGTGTCAACTACTTTGACAGCAAAACCATCATGATGAAAAATATTCTTTTTATAATATAAGAGGGCCCCTTTATTGCCCCTAGTAACACAAATTATTTCAGTATTCGAGAACTTGCTTACAAATAAGATGTTTGAAATTAAATCATTGTCAAAATGACCTAATCGATTTGAAACTTCTATTATTTCTTCTTCATTAAACTTTATAAAATCTGCTTTATTAAGAAGCTTTTTAATAGTTATAAAATTATAAAATGGAGCTCTTAAATTGAGGTCAAAAACATTAAAAGATGCTATTTCAATTAATTCAAAAAGAGTTTTTTTCGACTGGGAATTTCTTGCTGATAAGCTACCATATATAAATGCGTTTGATTTTTTTATTTTTTCAATAATCAAGTCACTTGAATGAATAAAATCCCAAGAAACTGAGTTTTTAATATCATACGTTGCATTTCCATTTTTATCGAGATCAATAAGTACAGTTCCAGTTTTATGATTATTGGTTAAAATAAATCGATTTGATAAACCCTTATCTTTTATATAGGATATAGCTTCGTCCCCTAATGAATCATTTCCGACAGCGCTAATTATTTCAACCTTATTTCCTAATGCATGCAATCTCAGGGAGCAGTTTAGAGGTGCTCCACCAATTAATTTTTTATCAGGAAAAATATCCCACAATATTTCTCCATAGCAGCATATTTCATTCATTTTTTAAATTGAAAAGGTAAAAAAATTTTTAGCTAAGAAGTGATTGAACTTTCATTGCTAATCCCATATCTCCAGATATTTTTATTTTACCACTCATCACGGCCATCATTGGATTTATTTCTCCATCACGCATTTGTTTTAAAATATCACTAGACACAGAAATAGTACAATCAGCATCTTTATCATCTGGAGTTATAGTGTTTTTATCACCAGTTCCATCAATGAAAATTGCATTATCATCCACCACAAACTTTATGGTTCCGTCTATTGAATCTACATTCTCAACTCGTTCTTTAAGCTGTTCAAAAACTAAATTTTTATCCATTTTATTTCTTATTTGAGTATTATTTAAAGTTATATATTAAATCGCAATTAAATTAATTTTTTCAAATGTAAATATTAATTAGCTTAGCACAATTAAATTTTTTCATATATGAGTTATCGAATTAAGAAAGTAGTTGTATTAGGGTCAGGTATTATGGGTTCTGGGATTGCTTGTCACCTCGCCAATGTTGGTATGGATGTTCTAATGCTTGACATTGTTCCTCCCAATCAATCAGATTCAAAAGATAAAAAAATTCGAAATAGTATTGTAGATTCAGCCTTACTTAAAGCTATTAAATCAAAGCCTTCCCCGGTTTATGAAAAAAAGAATGCTGATAGAATAACTACTGGAAATTTTACCGATAATTTTAAAGACATTTCTGATGCTGATTGGATAATAGAGGTGGTTGTTGAAGATTTAGAAATAAAAAAACAGATTTTCGAAAAAGTTGAAGCAAATAGAAAGTCTGGAAGTTTAGTTACTTCTAACACATCGAGTATTCCAATAAGTTTATTGGCTGATGGTAGATCTGATGAGTTTAAAAAACATTTTTGCGGGACTCACTTTTTTAACCCTCCAAGATATTTAAGACTTTTAGAAGTAATCCCAATTAAGGAAACTGACTCAAGTGTTATAGACTTTTTTATGCATTTTGGAGATGTAACCCTTGGAAAACAAACTGTTTTGTGTCGAGACACTCCCGCTTTTATTGCAAATAGAATTGGGGTAATGTCAGGAACTGCTTTAATTCATTTAACTATAGATTATAAAATGACTATTGAAGAAGTAGATGCAATAACAGGACCACTCATTGGTAGACCAAACACAGCAACATTTAAATTACAAGACTTAGTAGGTTTAGATACTTCAGAGAAAGTTAGTTCTTTTGTAGCAAGTGCTGTAAAAAATGATGAATTTTTTGAAGATCTAAAAACCAGAGAGGTTCCTGCTTTCATGAGCTATTTATTAGACAATAAATTTTATGGTAATAAATCTGGAAAAGGATTCTATCAAAAAACAAAGGAAAGAGACTCTAAAGGAAGGTCAATAATTAATGTTTTAAATCTTGAAACTTTAGAATATGAAAAAACAGCAAGGCCAAAATTAAAAATTGTTAAAGAAGGAAAATCAATTCAAAATATAGGTAAAAGATTGTCTTTTTTAGTTTTAGGAAGTGATCGTGAAAATCTCTTTTTGAAAGAGTATTTTACAGCATTATTTAATTACTCGGCTCAGAGAGCACCTGAAATTTCATCTGCATATTATCAAATTGATGATGCGATGAGAACAGGTTACTTCTGGGACTATGGGCCATTTGAATTATGGGATTCATTAGGTTTTAATGCTGGGATAGAGCTTATTGAAAAGTCAGGATCTAGCTTGCCGGAATGGATTAAAATTATGCAAGATGAAAATGCAACATCTTTTTATAAGTTTGAGTCTGGAAAAAAGAAATATTATGACCTTGAGTCAAAATCATATTTACCTGTTCCAAGCTCTGACAACTATATAATATTAGACTCTTACCGAGAGAATAAACCCCTTATAAAAAACAGTGAATGTACAGTTCATGATATAGGAGATGGAGTTATGTGCCTGGAGTTTACAAGTAAAAGTAATTCTATAGGTGAAGGAATAGGTCATGGAATTGATCAGGCAATAAGGATGGCAGAAGAAGAAGGTTGGAAGGGTATAGTTATTGGAAATAATGCAAAACAATTTTCAGTTGGAGCCAACCTTATGAATGTAGGTATGTTAGCTATGCAGAAACAATTTGACAACCTTGATGTTATGATAGGAGGCTTTCAAGACCTTAACATGCGAATTAGAACATCTAAAATCCCAGTGGTTGTTGCAACTCAAGGGTATGTTTTTGGAGGGGGATGTGAAATAGCTATGCATTGCGATGCAGGTATTTATGCAGCTGAATCATATATTGGATTACCTGAAGTTGGTGTTGGATTATTACCTGCAGGAGGAGGGGTCAAAGAAATGGCTCTTAGGGCATCTGATAAGTTTTTTGAAGGAGATGTTAAAATTCCAACTCTCATAAACCATTTCAAAACAATTGCCACTGCAACTATTTCTACATCTGCACGTGAAGCTTATGATCTTAGTTTTTTGAAGGAAGAGAGGGATGAAGTTTGTTGTAATGTCCAAAGAAATATTGGGGAGGCTAAGAAAAAAGTATTACAAATGGCATTCAATTACGTGCCGCCTTCTGTAAGAACTGACATTGAGGTTCTAGGCCGAACAGGTTTAAGCGTATTGTACTCTGCTGTTAATGAATTCTACTTGGGAGGTTATATGTCTGAATATGATGTTGAAATTGCTCGTAAAATTGCATTTATTATCTCTGGTGGTGACTTAACAAGCTCTCAAAAAGTAAGTGAAACATATCTTCTTGATCTAGAAAGAGAAGGGATGCTGTCTTTGCTAGGTAATCAAAAAACTTTAGATAGGATTCAATATTTATTAATGAATAATAAACCTCTAAGAAATTAAAAATACTTAAAAATGGAAGCATATATTGTAAAAGGTTATAGATCTGCAGTTTGTAAAGCTCATAAAGGTGGATTTAAAAATTATCGATCAGACGATCTAGCCGTTGATGTAATAAAGTATTTATTATCCAACACTAAAAATTTAGACCCTAAATTAGTTGATGATGTAATTGTAGGATGTGCAAATCCTGAAGGAGAACAAGGGTTGCAGATAGGAAGATTGATTGCTGCAAGAGCTTTAGGTAAAGAAGTCCCAGGTATAACGATAAATAGATATTGTGCCTCAGGTCTTGAGTCTATATCTATGGCAGTCGGAAAAATAAAAGCTGGATTTGGTCATATATATATTGCTGGAGGCACAGAAAGCATGAGTATGATTCCAATGACAGGTTATAAGCTTGCCCCAAGTTTTAAAGCTAATCTAGAGAATATTAATTATCATGTTTCTATGGGCGCTACAGCTGAGGCTGTTGCTGATAAATATGGAATAACTCGTGAAATGTCTGATGAGTTTGCAGTTAATTCTCATGCTAAAGCTGGAGCTGCTATTGACTCTAAAAAGTTTGATAATGAAATTGTTCCTATTACAGTTGACGAAGTTTTTGTAGAAGATGGAAAAAGAGTTACAAAAACTCACACTGTTAGTCAAGACGAAGGAGTTCGACGTGACACTTCTTTAGAAGGCTTAGCTAGACTTAGGCCGGCATTTCGCCAAAAGGGTGTTGTAACTGCTGGAAATGCATCTCAAACTTCTGACGGATCTGCCTTTACCCTAATTGTAAGTGAGAAAATGGTTAAAGAATTAAATCTTGAGCCCATTGCAAGATTAATAAGTTGTGCTGTGGGTGGTGTTGATCCTCTTTATATGGGTATTGGTCCATGTGTAGCTATTCCGAAAGCTTTAAATCAAGCAGGTCTAAATATTAAAGACATTCAGCAAACTGAGCTCAATGAAGCTTTTGCAACTCAAGCTTTAGCTGTCATTCAAGAGGTAGGTTTAGACCCTGAAAGTGTTAATGTTAATGGTGGAGCTATTGCTATGGGACATCCTTTAGGTTGTACAGGTGCAAAACTAAGTGTTCAACTACTCAATGAAATGAAAAGAAAGAATCAGAAATACGGAATGGTAACAGCATGCGTGGGCGGAGGTCAAGGAATAGCAGGTATTTATGAACGTTTATAATATTTAAACTTTTTTAACTACATAAGTAACTATCCCCCATATGATAAGTTGATTTTCACTGGTTACTTTTAAGGCTTTGTATTTTGAATTTTCAGGCATCAAATAGATACAGTCGTCTTCAACTTTTAGTCTTTTTACTGTAAATTCTCCATCTATAAAACAAACTGCTATTTTTCCATTTTCAGGCTCTTGACTTCTGTCAATTACTATTAAGTCTCCATCATCTAATCCTGCTCCTTGCATTGACTGCCCGTCAACTCTTGCAAAAAATGTAGCAGATTCATTTTTTACAACCTCCTGATCAATACTTATTTTTAGTTCTTTAAAATCCTCTGCTGGTGATGGGAATCCTGCAGAAATTCCCTCGCTTGCTAAAGGGAAGTATTTTTGATTTTGAGTATCAGGCTTAAAAAAAATCAATTTTTTATTAATCATTTTACTTTTATAATATCTTCTAAAACTGTCGTGAATTTAGGTGAAAGATTGTTTTGTTTCATTTTCCACACACGATTAAGGTCTTGATTTGCTAATTTTATTCGATTAGACCCATGTCTATGATTTATAGTGTCTATTGCTTTCATAAGACTATCATGTCTAACTATGTTTGGTTCGAAAATATTTAATTGATGATTTTCTTTTGATGTTAGACCTAAAGCTAAAACACCTGCTTTTTTATAAGATATTCCAGGTTTAAAAATTTTTCGAAGTCCATAAATAGCTTGTTTACTAAGGATTAAGCTGGAGTTACTTGCATTGCTTAGTTGTATTACACAGCTATTGCTATATTGTTGTTCTTTTTTAAATGGATCACTCCTCACAAAGACTAACAAGCTAGTACAACAACTATTTTGTATGCGTAACTTTTCAGCACAGCTTGTCGCAAAAGTAGAAACACGTTCTTCTATATCAGATAAGTTAGTTAATATAGATTCAAAGCTTCTTGTGGTAGCAATTGATTTTTTTTGAGACCTTATCTCTTCTAATTTAATAAAAGATAATCCTGATAAATCCTTTTTTAACCTAAGGCCTAAAACATTCATATTTTTTTTAACCCACTGATCAGGAAGGTTAATAAACTCTAGAGCATTTTTAACACCTATAGATCTTAGAAGTTTAGCATATCTGCGACCAACACCCCAAACATCTTCAATAGTAGTCCATTTAAGGGCTTTGTTTATTTTTTCTTGACTATCTAAGCTATAAACCCCTAGAGTTTGATGATTAAATTTTTTAGCAATTTTATTAGCAATTTTAGCTAAAGATTTACTAGGAGCCAAGCCAATCGAAACAGGAATTCCGGTCCATTGATAGATTTGTTTTTTTATCTTATAACTCTCCTCTGTTATATCTAAATTATTAAAACTTGTAAGCTTTAAAAAAGCTTCATCAATACTATATATTTCGATATTTGGACTGTAGCTCTCTAAAATACTCATCACTCTTCTACTCATATCTCCATAAAGAGCATAATTAGATGAAAAAACTTTTACATTATATTTTTTAAATTGATTTTTATACTTAAAAGCTGCTGCTCCCATCGGTATTTCTAGTGCTTTTGCTTCATTACTTCTCGAGATAACACAGCCATCATTGTTTGATAAAACCACAACAGGTTTTTTGTCAAACTGTGGTTGAAAAACTCTCTCGCAAGAGACGTAAAAATTATTACAATCAATTAATGCAAACATGATACAAAAATTAAAAAATATTTTATGATATAATCTTTTTTGAGACCCTTTTTCACTTTTTATTATTCACATATTTAAATGATTTAATTTATTATTAAAGGAAGGTTAGAGGTTGCCTATAAATGTGTAATTTTACAGGTAAGGACTCTTAGAATTTGATTAATGGACAATTATTCATTCCTGAACGCTGCACACACTACTTACTTTTCAGAACAGTATGATAGGTATTTAAAATCTCCTGATACTATGGAGCCTAGTTGGAGGGCTTTTTTTCAGGGTTTTGACTTTGGTCTAGAGAGTGGTGCAGATAGTGTAGCTGATTACAGCCAAGTTCCAGAGTCATTAAGAAAAGAATTTCAGGTTATAAAGTTAATTGATGGTTACCGAACTAGAGGTCACTTGTTTACCAAAACAAATCCTGTTCGAGACAGAAGAAAGTACTCACCAACACTTGATATAGAAAATTTTGGTTTATCTGAATCAGATCTAAGTACTGTTTTTAACGCTGGATCTGTTATAGGGATAGGGCCAAGCCCTCTTAGTGTTACAATAAAGCATTTAAAACAAGTCTATTGTGATGCTATAGGAGTTGAATACATGTATATCCGTGATCCAAAAAAATTAAATTGGATTCAAGAACGATTAAATATAAATGACAATCACCCTAACTTCTCCTTTGATCAAAAAAAACATATTTTAAAAAAATTAAATCAAGCTATAAGTTTTGAAAACTTTCTTCATACCAAATATGTGGGTCAAAAAAGATTTTCGTTAGAAGGAGGAGAATCTTTAATTCCTGCTCTTGATGCTATTGTTGAAGCTGCGGCAGAAAAAGGTGTTGAAGAATTTGTCATGGGAATGGCTCACCGGGGAAGATTAAATACTTTAACAAATATATTTGGGAAGTCAAGTAAAGATATATTTAGTGAATTTGATGGAAAGGACTATGAGGAGGTTATTTTTGATGGAGATGTTAAATATCACTTAGGTTGGTCATCTAATAGGGTTACCGATACAGGAAAAAAGATCAACATGAGTATTGCTCCTAACCCGTCACATCTTGAAACTGTTGGAGCGATAGTGGAAGGAATTACACGCTCAAAATTAGAAAATAAATTTGATGGAGACACAAACAAAGTTCTCCCTATAATAGTTCATGGTGATGCTGCTATTGCAGGACAGGGCTTGCCTTATGAAATAACTCAAATGGCACTTCTTAAAGGATATGGCACCGGAGGGACTGTTCATATTGTTGTCAATAATCAAATAGGTTTTACCACAAACTATCTTGATGCTAGATCAAGCACATACTGTACAGATGTCGGGAAAGTTACTTTGTCTCCTGTTTTACATGTTAATTCTGATGATGCTGAGGCAGTTGTTCATGCGGTTCTTTTTGCTTTGGATTATCGTATGCAATTTGGAAGGGATGTGTTTATAGATTTACTTGGATATCGAAGATATGGACACAATGAAGGTGATGAACCCAGATTTACTCAACCTCAGCTTTATAAAAAAATTGCAAGTCATCCAAATTCTCGAGATATATATGCTGCTGATCTTATCTCACAGGGTATAATTGATGAAAACCATGTTGCTATTCTTGAAAAAGAATACAAAGAGTTCTTAGAACAGAACCTTGAAGACTCAAGAAAACTAGAAAAAACTGTAATCACACAGTTTATGGAAGATGAGTGGAAAAATATTGCCCCATATACAGAAAGAGTAGATGAGATTGGAATGAAAAAAAAGATTGTAACTAAAGTCTCTTCTAAAGATTTGACAATAGTCGCTAAAGCAATTACTACATTACCTGAAAATAAAAAGTTCTTAAGAAAAACCGAAAGATTAATAGCAGATAGAAAAAAAATGTTTTTTGAATCAGACTCATTAGACTGGGCAATGGGTGAGTTACTTGCTTATGGAACACTTCTTAGTGAAGGTCATGATATTAGATTGTCAGGACAAGATGTTGAGAGAGGAACATTTTCGCATCGTCATGCTGTTTTAGTTACTGAAGAATCTGAAGAAGAAATCGTTTTATTAAATGATATAAATAAAGATCAGGGAAAGTTTAAGGTATACAATTCCTTGTTATCTGAATACGCAGTTCTTGGATTTGATTATGGTTATGCGATGGCCAGTCCAAACGCTTTAACAATATGGGAAGCTCAGTTTGGAGATTTTTCTAATGGGGCTCAAATTATAATTGATCAATACATAACATCTGCAGAAGACAAATGGAAACTTCAAAACGGGTTGGTAATGCTTCTACCTCATGGATATGAAGGTCAGGGTGCTGAACATTCATCGGCTAGAATCGAAAGATATCTACAAATGTGTGCAAAAGATAATATGTTTGTTGTTAATTGTTCCACTCCCGCAAATATGTTTCATGTTTTGAGACGTCAATTAAAAGCAAAATACAGGAAACCATTAATTGTTTTTACTCCAAAAAGTTTACTAAGACATCCAAAAGCAGTTTCAAAAACAAGAGAGTTTTATGAAGGAGATTTTAAAGCTGTTATAGATGATTCTGAAGTAGAAATATCTAGTGTTAAGACTGTAGTGTTTTGTTCTGGAAAATTTTATTATGATCTTTATAAGGCTAGAGAAATTAAAAATAGATCTAATGATTTAGCCCTTGTTAGATTAGAACAATTATTTCCATTGCCTGAAAAAGAAATAAAAGAAGTAATTTCAAGATATAAAAATGCTAATGATATTGTTTGGGCTCAAGAAGAACCAAGAAATATGGGAGCTTGGAGTTACTTATTATTAAATTTTCCACAGGCCCAACAAATGCGTCCTGCAAGTCGTAGAATGTATGGAACTCCTGCAGCAGGAAGTTCTACACGTTTTAAAAAACGTCATAATGAGGTTATAGAATATGTTTTTGATCCTTCAAAAAATAATCAAAAACGAAAAATAAATAAATCAAAAGTTTAAATAATGATTTTAGAAATGAAAGTGCCTTCTCCTGGAGAATCAATAACAGAGGTTGAAATTGCTCAATGGCTTGTTGAAGACGGGGATTATGTTGAAAAAGACCAGGCTATCGCTGAAGTGGATTCTGATAAAGCTACACTTGAACTTCCTGCAGAAGTTAGTGGAATAATAACCTTTAAAGCTGATGAAGGAGATGCTGTTGCTGTAGGTGAAATTGTTTGTATAATTGATACAGATGGTAAGGCACCTGTCGGAAATAAATCTAAAAATGAAGTAAATAAAGAAACTGAAAAGTCTCCAGAGGTTTTAAAAACAGAAAATACTACATATGCTTCAGGGGCTCCTTCTCCTGCTGCTAAAAAAATTATTGCTGAAAAAAATATTGATATAACCTCACTAAAAGGCACAGGAAGAGATGGAAGAATAACCAAGACTGACGCAATAAAAGCCAAAGTTTCAATGGGGTCTTTACCTGAAAATGGAAAACGTGAACAAACAACAAAAAAAATGTCTATGCTGCGAAGAAAAGTCGCAGAAAGATTAGTCTCAGCTAAAAATGAAACAGCTATGTTGACTACTTTTAATGAAGTAGACATGTCTGAGATATTTAATATTAGAAAGAAACACAAAGAGTCTTTTAAATCAAAACATGAAGTTGGTTTAGGCTTTATGAGCTTTTTCACTAAAGCAGTAGTTAGAGCATTAAAAATGTATCCTGATGTTAATTCAATGATAGAAGGAGATCAGCAAATTACTTATGACTATTGTGATATTTCAGTTGCAGTTTCAGGACCAAAAGGTTTAATGGTTCCGGTAGTTAGAAATGCAGAATCTCTTTCATTTAGAAGTATTGAATCTGAAATAAAACGACTGGCAATAGCCGCTAGAGATGGAAAAATAACTATTGATGATATGACAGGTGGTACATTCACTATTTCAAATGGTGGTGTCTTTGGTTCTATGTTATCTACCCCAATTATCAATCCTCCACAATCTGGAATATTAGGCATGCACAATATAATTGAAAGGCCTGTTGCTATTGATGGTAAGGTAGTAATTCGCCCGATGATGTATTTAGCTTTATCCTATGATCATAGAATAATTGATGGAAGAGAATCTGTAGGCTTTTTAGTTGCTATTAAGGAATCTTTAGAGGATCCGTTAAATACTTTAATGGATGGAGATTTAAAAAAGTCTTTGGAACTTTAAAAAGATAGAGTCATCGTTTTATAGCTTATTAATGCGTTTTTTTTAATTAAAAAATCAGCTCCTAATATCCCATCTACATTTATACTATCGCTCTCATTAAGAGCTTTGTTTATCGATTCCATATCAATTAACAGAAAATTTAACTTCACGATATTCTTCCCTAGGTGACTTATCTGGGCTTTTTTAGACTTTGAAACATCAAACTTTCCATTTCCAGCTCCTGATGCACTATACGACTTTTTATATTTTTCTAGTTTAAATCTTTCATCACTGGTAATATCAATACAAGAATTAGAGGCTCCACTGTCAATTAAAAAGTTTCCCTCAACACCGTTAATAATTATTTTACATGTTATATGGTTTGTCTTTAGAACAAAACATTTAACTGAAGTCTTATGATTTTTAATAAAGGGTATTGACATTTTGAATATTTAAATGCTAAAATAGTATTTTTATCATGTGAAATTAATAGATACCCATACCCATTTATATATTGAAGATTTTGATCAAGATCGAGATGATCAAATTGAGTTATGTATTAAAAATGGAGTTCACAAGTTTTTCTTACCTGCAATTGACATGTCTTACACTAAACGAATGTTGGGTTTAAAAGCTAAATATCCAAAAAATATTTTCTTAATGTCAGGTCTTCACCCTACTCATGTCAAAGAAGATTATAAAAATGAATTAAAGCATGTAGAACAAAATCTGAAAAATGGAAGTTTTTGTGCAGTTGGTGAAATAGGAATAGATCTGTATTGGGATAAAACTAATTTGTCAAAACAACAAGAAGCATTCAATCAACAGATTATATGGGCTAAAGAATATGACCTGCCAATAGTTATTCATTGTAGGGATGCGTTTGATGAGGTGTTTGATGTTTTAGAAAATCATAAAAGTGATAAACTTAGAGGTATTTTCCATTGTTTTACAGGTGATTTGGATCAAGCTCAAAGAGCAATAGGTTTTAATATGAAATTAGGAATAGGAGGGGTAGTAACCTTTAAAAATGGTAAAATTGACAAGTTTATAAAAGAGATTCCAATTGAATCAATAGTACTCGAAACAGACTCTCCGTATTTAGCTCCTGTTCCTTACAGGGGAAAAAGAAATGAGAGTAATTACTTACCTATAATAGCAAAAAAAGTAGCAGAGTGTTATGATCTTCCTATAGAATTTATTGCAAATAAAACTTCAGAATCAGCCAAGCTAATTTTTAATTGTTAGCCTATTGGGGACACGTTCCCCAGACTGGCTTGTTAGCTTCAGTTAGTGCATTATTAAGGGCAAAATCATTAGGTTCAGATGAAAATTGAGAAACACACCATCCTGTTAGATCTTGATTAAAATCAGGTGAATCAGCAAACATACTAGCCATATTAGTCACATTAGAAGTATCCCAACTCCCAATATCTTTATTGAATGATGAAGCTCCCTTGAACATCCCGCTCATATCAGTTACACTTGAAGTATTCCAGCTTCCTATGTCTTGATTAAAAACTAAGGCACCTTTAAACATTTGAGACATATTGGATACGTTTGAAGTATTCCAGCCATCAATATTTTTATTGAATAATAAAGCGTTATTAAACATCCCTAACATATCAGTCACACTAGAGGTGTTCCAGTTTCCTATATCTTGATTAAAAACAATTGCAGATTGGAACATAGCATACATAGTAGTTACATTAGAAGTATCCCAGTTTCCTATGTCTTGATTGAAAATAGTAGCATTAGCAAACATTTGTACCATATCATTCACACTAGAGGTGTCCCAACTTCCTATATCTTTGTTAAATGATGTTGCGTCTTTAAACATAAATCGCATATCAGTCACCTTTGAAGTATTCCAACTTCCAATATCTTGATTGAAAACAATTGCAGTATCAAACATAAAACTCATATCAGTCACACTAGATGTATCCCAATTTCCAATATCTTGATTAAAGGAGGTAGCTCCTTGAAACATATTCCCCATAAAAGTAACATTAGAAGTATTCCAACTCCCTATATCCTGGTTGAATGCTGTTGCCAGATTAAACATATTCTCCATTTTGATAACATTAGAAACATTCCAACCTCCTATATCTTGATCAAAAGAAGGTGCATCCCAAAACATCCCTCGCATTTCAGTAACACTTGATGTATCCCAGTTTCCAATGTCTTGATTAAATAAATCTGCTTCAAAAAACATTTGATGCATATTAGTAACATTGGAAGTATCCCAGTCTCCAATATCTTGGTCAAACACCGATGCACTTATGAACACACCATTCATATCGATTACACTAGAAGTATCCCAATTCCCTATATCTTGATTAAAATCGAAAGCACCCCAGAACATAAAACTCATATCAGTAACATTAGATGTATTCCAACCACCAATATCTTGATTGAATAACATAGCTTCTTGAAACATATTATTCATATAGATTACATTTGAAGTATTCCAATTTCCTATATCTTGATTAAATATTATTGCTTTAGCGAATATACTTTTCATATCAGTAACATTGGAAGTATCCCAGCTACCAATATCATCATTAAATTTTATTGCCTCAAGAAACATGCTTTCCATATTGGTAACATTTGATACGTTCCAATTTCCTAAATTAAAATTATCTCCTAAAACACTTCCATTTTTAACATTTCCAGTCCCTGCAAACATTCCGGACATAGATGTAACATTTGAAACGTCCCAAGAAGATAAATCTGCATCAAAATTTTTGGCTCCATTAAACATATTGTCCATGTAGATTACATTTGAAACATTCCAGTTGCTTATATCAGAATTAAAAATTGATGCTCTAAAAAACATATATCTCATTGAGGTCACATTAGAAGTATTCCAAGATGATAAATTACCATTGAAAGCAAGTGCTCCGTCAAACATTCTATCCATATTAGTAACCTTTGAGGTGTCCCAATTTTTAAGCCCCTCTTGGTTGCTACCATTATTAAAGTTTGCTGCATCGTAGAACATTTGTCCCATGTCAGTTACATTAGAAGTATCCCAACTACTGATATCTTGATTGAAGTTTGTGTTACCGGAAAACATATTTCCTAATGCAATTACTTTAGATATACAAAAACAAGTAAAATCAGCTTCAGAGTTATTAGCTAACAAATCTTGTAAGTTTTCAACTACGGTATAAGCCTTTCCATTCACAGTTCCTATATCTCCAACGTCTGCATTTTCACATTTTACAGTAATTCCATTATCTGCAAGATAAATATCTGGGTTTGCTACCCCATCACAATTCAGTGAATATTCTGTTGATTCATCTTTTGTCC
>NZ_CEXPNT010000033.1:0-15611 GCF_982709265.1 Candidatus Marivariicella framensis
GTTGAGTTTACATATCCAAGTGGTGCTGTGATTTCCAGTCAATGTCGACACATACCCGGAACAATGTCTCGTGTTGATGAAGTTTTTCAGGGAACAAAAGGAAGTATAGAAACGAGTAAAGGAGAAATTACTGACTTACAAGGAAATTCACAATACAAATACTCAAAAAATGAGGCTTATTATGATACAACATCTGATGCTAATCAAGATGCCAACCCATATCAAGTAGAACATGATAAATTATTTGCATCAATTCGAAGTGGAGGAGTTATTTCAGATACTGAAAATGGAGCTAAAAGTACCCTTTCAGCAATTTTAGGAAGAATGGCAACTTATACTGGTAAAAAAATCACCTTTGAGGAAGCTTTAAATTCTCAATTACATTTAATGCCTGAATCTTTAACATGGGATAGCATCCCACCGTCAATTCCAGATTCAAACGGATACTATCCTATTCCAACTCCAGGAAAAACAAAATTTATTTAAAATGAATAGAAGGAGTTTTTCAAAATTACTAGGTATTTCAAGTTTAGGATTACTATCAGAAACATCTGCTTTTGCAAAAAGTAATCAAAGTGTTTTACAAAACTCATTCAAGTTAAATTTTGCCCCTCATTTGGGTATGTTTCGTCATCTCGCAGGTAATGATCCTATTGATCAATTAAACTTTATGGCAGATCAGGGTTTTAGGTCTTTTGAGGATAATGATATGCGAAATAGAGATATTGAATTACAGGAAAAAATGGCAGAAACCATGGCAAAGCGTAATTTGAAAATGGGTGTTTTTGTTGCTCATAAAATTTATTGGCAAAAGCCAAATCTAGCAAGTGGTGACCAGGTAATGCGTGATGAGTTTTTGGACTATATCAAAAAAGCTATTGCTGTTGCAAAACGAGTTAATGCTAAATGGATAACTGTTGTTCCAGGCCATGTTGATTTACGTCAAAACATGGCTTATCAAACCACACACGTTATTGAGAGTTTAAAACAAGCTACCGCTTTATTAGAACCATATGGAATTGTTATGGTATTAGAGCCTTTAAACTTTCGAGACCACCCTGGCTTATTTTTGACTCAGAGTCCTCAAGCATATGAAATATGTAAATCAGTCAACTCTCCATCGTGTAAAATTCTTTTTGATATTTATCATCAGCAAATTCAAGAAGGAAATCTCATTCCAAACATTGAAAAATGCTGGGATGAAATTGGTTATTTTCAGATAGGGGATAATCCAGGACGAAAAGAACCAACCACAGGTGAAATCAATTATATTAATATATTTAAATACATTCACTCTAGAGGTTTTGATGGAATTTTGGGAATGGAACATGGTAACAGTCTTCCTGACAAAGAAGGTGAGCAAGCAGTGATTGATGCTTACGTCAAAGTAGATCAATTTATATAATGGAAAATTCGATTTGCAAATTGGACTAGCAGCAAAAAATTCGCTTCAATAAAACAGACCAATAAAGATCATTGATATAATTTAAATACGATTCTATTCCTCAGTGGTAAAAGAAGATGCTGGCAAACCTTCTGTATTAAATAGAGTTCCAACTATGTTGTCACGCCAGGCATATCTAACATATTTAGGCTCTAAGACATCTGCTGCAAACACCTCTATTTTGTCTCCCAAAATTTTTGCTGATGCCCGCACATATACCTTATCAAAACTTGCAATTTCAAACCCCGATAATCCTAATTTTCCTACCATCAGTTTATTTCCAAAGAGTTCAAACTCAAGGATTATTTTATTTCCGGAAATCTTATGACTTTTATACAGCGGACCGGAAGGCACAATATCAGAACCGTAATCATTGAACAGGGCTAACCTAGCTAATCTGTCACCGACATCCTGTTTGTTGCCAGGATGAATACTAATAGAATCTCCAATATCCATTGTTACAGCCATCCCGGTATTTGGTGTAGCTAGACTTTTTCTTTGCGCATCTCTTAATGCCGGTGAAAGCTCATTTTTATATGAGAAAGGAGCAATTTGAACAAAATAGAACGGGAAGTTACTCTTCCATCTTATTCTCCAATCTTCGATCATACCTGGGAAGATTTTTTCATACTGATTCGCCCTCCCGACATTACTTTCCCCCTGATACCATATAGCTCCTTTAATGTTGAAGGGGATCAAAGGATTGATCATGCCATTGTATAAAACTCCGGGAAAATCGAAACTAAAAAGGCTATTATATCTAGAAAAGCCTGTAGGCTTCTTAACTAGTGCTTCTGGATTCAAATGATATAAATAAAACTTTTGATTGCCATATAAATTGCTTAGCCCTGCAGTATATTGGTAACTCCATTCTCCATCAATTGATATTTTTTCTCCTGAGTTACTTGATAAAATCATTTGCCCTCTAAATCCCCCGCCATAGCCTGTGTCAATGACTCGTATGGCTATCGTGTTCTCTCCTTCTACTAATATCGATTTGGGAATAACATATTCTCTGGGAGAATTCCAACCAAGAGTACTTCCTATTTTCTGCCCATTGACATAGACAACATCCATGTCATCAATGCCTTCATCGACGATGAATTTGTAATCTGAACTCACATCAGCTATAGCGACCTGTTTCCTGAACCAAAAAGCACCGTCATCTTCAATAGCCATATCCAAGCCCTCAAGATGCCCGGAGAGATTCACCTTGCTCCACGAAGAATCATCAAAATCAGTTTGACTGAAAGCCCCGTCCTCCAGGGCGAGTGCATTCCATGCATTAACGTTGCTTGTGTCTGAAGGCAGACTTACAGTAGAAAAATTTGAAAAGTAGGTCTTAATTCCAACCGTATCTATTGACTCAAGGGCATTCAGTTGCTTTTCAAATTCACCCAATTGCTTAATCTTTTCACGGCTCATCCAGGATTCCACTGGAGTCCCACCCCAAGTGCTATTGATGATTCCAATGGGGATATTCAATTCCTGGTGCAGCTTGCGAGCAAAGAAATAAGCTGTTGCACTGAATTTATTTGCATTTTCTGGGGAAGTCACTTTCCATTGACCTTTAGATTCGTTTAGTGGTATATGCGAAATAGCCCTTTCAACATTATAGCTCCTGATATCGGGGTAATCCGCAGCAGCAATTTCTTCCAAGTTATTATTTATAGGTTCATTGGGAAGATAACCCTCCAGTGACATTTCCATATTAGACTGACCAGAAGCAAGCCAAACTTCTCCTACCATTACATCTACCAGTGTAATAGTGGAGTCTTTAGTAAAAATAGAAACTTCAAAAGGACCGCCTGATTCAGGGGTTATTAAGTCCAATTTCCAGTTACCTTTCTCATCTGCTTTAACAGAGGATTCACTTCCCCAGTCAGCTTTAACCGAAATTTTCCCTTTGGGGGTATATTTACCCCAGATCATTACATTTTCTTTTTGTTGGAGGACCATATGATCCGAAAAAAGTGAATTTAGCGTCAGCTTCTTTTTCACAGTTGGCTGGCAAGAAAAAACAATTAGTAAAGCAAGAAGAAGTAGCTTTTTCATATTCTTAAAAGTAAGATAAATACCTGAACTTTTATCTAAAAAAGTCTAAATCACAAAATTCAAAAAAAGATTAAAAATGGTCAAAAAGTGAATTTTGAATATGATTTTTAGCCATTTCATTCATAACTGAATAGCCTTTGATTGTTATATGGACTCCATCATTGGTTAAATCTGATTTTAGACCCCCATTTTTATTATTCATAGTCTCGTAATAATCTAAATAGGAAACATCATTTTTCTGAGCATAAGACTTGAGGAGCCTATTGAGACTTATAATAGACTCTGCAGGAAGAATTGAAATAGATCATTTCTAATTTATTGTTGTCTAAAATCAAGTTTATATATTTACGAATCAACGGCTTTTTTCAATGTTCAATTCAAATAAATTTTTTCAATTATCAGAAATAAGATTTCGGTGATTTTCTACTTCAATTGAAATCCGAATTAGTCCTGATTTGCGATATAAATTGATGATTTAAAAGATCTATTATCCGAAACATTGTTTTTGTAGACAAATTAATAAGATTAGTATAAATATAATCTAGTTAAGATTTAAGAATTGTAAGTTTAAATAGTTAAAAATAATATTAATTTCATTTTACAGCAATAAAAGTTTTGCACATTCAATATTATAATGTTATGAAAAAAATTCTTTTTGTTTTAATATGTTTAATTTCTCTTTCTTGCCAATCAGAAAAGGATGAAATTATTGAAAATAATAATAATAACACTTCAGTTTTGCTAAATGACATTGATGGAGACGGAATAACCAACGACATAGATAAAGATAATAATACACGCCAAGGAGTACCTGTTGATGAGAATGGTGTCATGCAAAATCCAATCTATTTAGATGAAAATGGGGTTACTATTAAAGCATTTGAATGGTCAGAAATTGGGGACGAAGGAGTTTTTGATGATGTAATATTCACAATTGTTGATGAACAAATTTTACTAAATATGATTTCAAACGAGGAAGATATTACCAAGGTTTGTACAAGTAAAATAACCATAATGACCCAATTTTTTGTAGGAAAAAACACATTCAATCAAGACATTAGTTCTTGGGACACTTCTAATGTTAATGGTATGAATTTTATGTTTGAAAGTGCAGAAGCATTTAATCAAAATATTGGCTTTTGGAACACTTCTAATGTTCAAGACATGAATTATATGTTTAAATATGCTTCATCATTCGATCAAAATATCAGATTTTGGGACACATCAAATGTTTCAATAATGAGAGACATGTTCAATGGGGCAGTTTCTTTTAATCAAGATTTAAGTTCATGGGATGTTCTAAAAGTAAACGATTGTCAGTCTATTTTCTTTAACACCACTGCCTGGACTCTTCCTAAACCATATTTTACAAACTGTACCCCTTAAATTAAGAGTAATGATTTAAAATTTGTAATTTAATATCTCTATTTAGTATCGTTGTTAAGGAACTTTGTAAAATTGATCTTATTATATGGTTCTAATGATAACTTTTTTTGGCCTTCAATAAGTTTATATTTTTTATTTACTTCTACTTTTTTAAAGATCTGCTCTTCTGAATTTGGCCATCTGATGATTAAATTCTCTATAAATTCACTTGTGCCTAATCCAATTTCAGCTTGCAAGCTATTTGAGCCAAAACTTCCACCCGTATTAATTGAATGAAATACAACTCTTCCGTCGTCTAACTCGAGCTTTATCTGTGTCCCAATTGCGCTCCGGTTTGACAGAACACCCTCTAAATAAATTACAATCCAATTATTTTTTGAAATGGGATTTTCAAAGCAAATATTAGGATAATTATCTCCTTCATAAGCTCCTCCAAGAACAGTATAAATATCTTGATCACCATCATTATCCAAGTCTGCAAAACCTACACCATGGCCTTTTTGAATATGACCAAACCCTCCAGCAGAGGTTACTTCTTCAAAGTTAATACCGTCTTGATTTCTGAACATTCTGTTTGGAACAACAGAGGTGAATTCAGGAGAACCTGTACCAATATAAAAATCTAGTAACCCATCATTGTCAAGATCACCAAAATTACTTCCCATACCATACAAGCTAAGATCAATATTAAAAGATTTACTTTGGTCGCTAAAAGTTTCATTTCCATTATTAATATATAATTTTGATTTATTTGAAAGCACCTCTTTTCCTTGAATTTCTCTTGCAAAATCGCCAGATAGATTTTGTAAGTTACTTTTATCATAACTAGCAACAAAGATATCATTGAACCCGTCATTGTTTACGTCCCAAAACCATGTTGGAAAACTAAAATTAGGACCTTCTACCCCAGCTGTTTTAGTGATGTTTTTAAATTTTCCAAAATCATTTCTCAATAATAAATTTTTTCCACCCATCACAGAAATATAGAGATCTGGCCATTTATCGTTATTGATATCACCAAAGACCACACCTTTAACGAATCCTTCTATAGAACCTAGATTATAATTTGCAGATTGTTCTAAAAACCGTCCATTTTTTTGATTTATAAATAATTCGCAAGGATGGGATAGGTTCTTGTTTGATTCATTTCCTATAAAAAGATCAAGAAATCCATCATTATTAACATCAGCCCAAGCTGCTGTTTGAGTTGGATGAAAAGATAGTAGACCTGCTTCTTTTGTTACATCAGAAAAAGTTCCATCACCATTATTTTTTAAAAGTGAATTTGGATGATCCCCCCCCTCACCAAGCCACGCTCCTCTCAAAATAAAAATATCAATATTTCCATCATTATTATAATCTGCGTGGATACAGTTAAGTCCACTAACTATACCTTTCAACCCTGCATTTTCAGTGTTATCAATGAAACCAGCACCTGTGTTTATGAAGAGTTTACTTTGATCAGCCATTCCATAGGAGGTAGTAAAAATATCAATTAATCCATCATTGTTGAAGTCATCGAGGCTCACTCCTCCAGACAAACCATCTTGAGCAATTCCCAAATCTATTCCTACCTCTTTAAATAAGGGAAAATCTTTTTTTTCCCGATCCCAATTTGGATAATTTATAAAATACTTTTTAGGAACATCGTTCGGATACTCTCCAACGGTCATGTGTGCAACATTTAATAACCATTTATATTTTTCACTAGGAAATTTTTCATAAATCAGAGAGTAAATCTCTATAGCTTTATTGGATCCATTTGTTTCAATGTGATAGGCTTCACTTCTAAGTGGTAAGACACAAGAATATGCATTATGATTATTTTGACAATTTGTAACTTCTCCAAGTCTAAGATATGCTAGAGCTAGTAACTCAATAATTGGAAGCAAATCTTTATTTATAAGATCTTTATAAGAAAAGTTTTGTCTTATAATTAGGTTTTCAATTTCATCAATACACATCTCATTATTACCCGATTTCAAAAGTTCCTGACAATATTCATACCAGTATATTATTTTTTCTTTAGGAGCAACTTTTGAAATTTGTGATTGATAGTAATTAGCAAGCTTCTCATTCCAATGATAGTAATTTAATGGATTTCCATTTTCGTTAAGTTCTTTTAAAGTATTAACCATTGAAAACTTAACTGAATCATTTTCTTTTTGGGTTTGAGTATAGCTTGTTTGACTCTGAATCTTATTGCTTAAAACAATAAGTTGTATTAAAAAAAAATATTTAATATTCCTGCTCAAATTATTCTTCTGTGAAATTTTAGATTAATTATATAAAAACTTAATAGGTGAAAGATATTAAAAAGTAAAACAAAATCAATTAAGTGAATACTATCGAAATATAAATTTGGATATTTCTATAAATTATTTTTTTATATTGTTAGTAGTTGAAATTTGAACCAATGAAAAAATTAAATATTCTTTTATTATTTTTTACTGCTTTACTAATGTCAGATGAATGTGTAGGACAAAAGCTCAATAATGATAAAAATTATACCTTTAAAAAAGGAGATTTTAACGGAATTGGAAAGTGGTATATGGGTAGAGAAATTGCCTATGTAATGGGATTTGAAGGAATTGATTGGCTAGAAAGATCCGATCGAGAGAAAGAAGAAAACGTTTCTAATTTAATTCAAAATATGGATATTAAACCCAATGATACTATTGCCGATATTGGAGCTGGTTCAGGGTATCATGTTTTTAAAATGGCCCCATTAGCCAAAAAAGGTCTTGTATATGCAGTAGATATTCAACCTAAAATGTTGATGGCAATTGAAAGGACCAAGGAGTCTTCTAAAATCATAAATATTGAAACAATTCTTGGAGGTAAAAAAAGTGTTTATTTACCTAAAAATTCAGTTGATAAAATTTTAATGGTTGACGTGTATCATGAGTTTGATTTTCCAGTAGAAATGATTGCTTCCATAAAAAACGCATTGAAGCCCAATGGACAGTTATTCCTAATCGAATATAGAAGTGAAGACTCAAAAGTTCCTATCAAAAAAATACACAAAATGACTGAAAAACAATCTGTAAAAGAAATGGAAGCTGCAGGTTTTAAACTTAAAGGAAACATCGATAACCTTCCTTGGCAACATTGCATGGTTTTTGTGAAAAAAGATTGAATAATATTTTACTTAAACAAGATAATTTTAAAAGCCCCAGTTTTTGAGCATGTGGTTTCTAGGAGCAGTTTTTTTCATATTAATTAGTATAGAATCATCAAATTTTCTTTACACTCATTGATGGGGATATATCCAAAAGGTATAACCCCATTTTTGTATATTAATAAGCATGACATATTGTCTTATATTTATTATCTTTGTATATAATTTGATTTAAAGAAAAAAAAATAATGAGGGTAACTAATTTTTAGTTTAAAATTACCCTCAAAGTTAGGTTTAAGATAAAAATGATAAAAGATAAAAAAATAGATATCACCCATAAGAATCCACATTCCCATAATGGAACTATCGTAGATTTACCCTCACATTTACCCTCATCAAAACAGGGTAGTAAAGGTCTTCAATCATCTGATAATCAACATAATAACAAAAATAAAGGTCACAGAAAGAGTGTGCGGAATCAATATTACGGACGGCACACATTGGCTTAGCCAATATGGGACTTGAAGATTTAAAAGCGATCTCATCTTAAACCAAAACTATGAAAAAGTTATTTCTTTTTTTATTATCTGTTCCATTGATCTCTTTTGGACAAAATGATTTTCAAATGTCAAAAGACATAAAATACTTTGGGAAAGATTTTTTTAGCCTTGAAGGCACACTTATCTCAGACTCTCTCAAAGAGAATCGTTACGACAGATTACCCTTTTCGTATAAAGATGTTGTCAGAAAACCCGTTTGGGACTTGTCAAAATCATCAGCAGGAATGTCTATTCGTTTTCTTTCTAACTCAAAGAGTATAAGTGTTAAATGGACTATTTTAAATGATTTAAAGATGAATCATATGCCTGAAACTGGGATCAAAGGCGTTGATTTATATTTCAAGAACAAAGACAATTGGCGATATATTAATACTGGTCGCCCAAATGGAATTAAAAATGAATCCACCCTAATAGATAATATGACTGAAGAAATGCGTGAGTTTAAAATATTTTTACCTCTTTATGATGGGATTGTAAACATTGAAGTCGGTATTGATTCAAGTAGTGTAATAAAAAAACCTTTAAAAAATAATCAAAAATCAATAATTTTTTATGGTACTAGTATAACTCAAGGAGGGTGTGCATCTCGTCCAGGAATGGTCCACACCAATATCATATCCAGAAAATTAGATCTTGATTGTATAAATTTTGGATTTAGTGGAAATGGAAGAATGGAACAGCCAATAGCAAAATTAATTTCAGAATCAAAACCTCTATTCTATGTTATAGAATGTATGGCAAATATGATTAATAAAGAAAACGTAACAAATAAAACGATACCTCTAGTAAACACTATAAGACAAAATAATCCTGATACTCCTATTATTTTGGTTGAAAACTTCATCCCCACTTCTTCAATTTTGAATAAAAAAGGAGACAATGAAATAAAAGAAATGAATTCAGCTTTAAAAACTGAGTATGAAAAAATGATTTCAGATGGTTATAAATATGTTTTTTATGTAGAAACTGGAGATGCACTTGGAAATGACAATGAAGGTACGGTTGATGGTGTACATTTTACAGATTTAGGATTTTCAAGATATGCAGATTTTTTAATAGACAAGTTTGTTGAATTTGGACTGATAGATCAAACTCTTTAGAATATCAAATCTAACTTTTTAAAGTAATTTTGAAAATACAAATCACAGTTAATGATAATCTAGGATTTACAGTTTAAAATATTTCATTCAAAATATTATTTTTGTAGACGAAATAATGAGATTAGTATAAAAAGAACTTTGTCAAGTTATTAGAATTGTAAGTTTAGGCATGTCAAAAATAAAATTAATTTCAACTATAGTATTTCTAATTTATTTTTCAAATATTGTAAATGCGCAAAATTTGGATAAAGAAATGCAAACTCAAATCGATTTAGCTATAAGACAACTTGATTGGGCAGGATTAGCTAGATATCAAGAAGAAAACAAAAAATTAAATCTCAAAGATTCAATTTCTCCAGATGTAATTTTCATGGGAGATTCTATAACAGAGGGTTGGTCATTTTACTCTCCTATTTTTTTTTCAAATAATAATTATCTTAATCGAGGTATAGGTGGTCAAACAACTAGTCAGATGCTAATTCGATTTCGAAAGGATGTTATCAAATTGAAGCCGAAAATCGTAGTTATTTTAGCTGGAATAAATGATATTGCTCAAAACACAAAGTACTATGGCATAAACACTATTGCAGAAAATATATTTTCGATGGTAGAATTAGCCACCGCAAATAATATAACACCCATAATTTGTTCTATTTTACCTGCTGACAGATTTGAATGGAGACCTGAAATGCTTCCCTTAGAGTCTGTAAAAAAACTTAATGCTTTGCTTTATGATTATGCAGAAAAGGAAAACATTATTTTTTTAGATTATTATTCGTTTATGAAAAATGAAAAGGGAGGGATGAAAGATGAACTAACAACTGATGGTGTTCATGTAACTAAAGAGGGTTATAATTTGATGTCTGAGCTTGCAAAGAAAATAATAGATGAAACACTAATGAAACTCTAATAGGTTCTTTAAGTATTAATGATTTTATATTTTTTTAATCATTCATAACATATTTCTTACTAAATTTTAGGATTAATCCCTAAAAATGAAAAGTAGTTTATTGTCTTTTTTCGTCATCAAAGTTTTTATTGTATTCTTTCTATTTCATTCATGCAACGATATTTCAACACAATACGATCTTCCTGAAAATCATGGCTTATCTTCAGAGGGGCTTTCAAAACTAGGAGAATACTTTAACAATAAAATAAAAGAAAATAAAATACCGGGTGCTATCGTTTTAATTCGAAAAAAAAATAAAATTATTTTTCAAAATGAATACGGATACAGTAACTATCACAAAAAAATAAAATTTAAAAAGGATGATATTTTTAGAATTGCATCCATGACAAAACTTATTGCTAATCTAGCTGTCCTTGATTTAATTGAAAAGGGATTAATTTCATTAGAAGATCCGATTGAAAAGTATATTCCGAAGTTTAAAAATCCAACTATTTTAGAAACATTCAATCCATTAGACTCAAGTTATACATCAAAAAAAGCATTAAATAAAATCTCAATAAAACATCTTCTTACACATACTTCTGGTTTGACATATGGAACTTCAAGTGTGAGTTATAATGATAATAGTAGTGACCTTGCAGCTATATACACCAAAGCAGGAATTGTAGAGTTGTATTCTTCAAAGGATATTAAAATGGAAGAAAACATTGACAAACTAGCAATTTTACCTTTAAGTTTTGAGCCGGGAACAAAATATAGTTATGGAATGTCTACTGATGTTTTGGGTCATTTAATTGAAATCATTTCAGGTCAAACTCTGGATATATATTTATCAAATCGATTTTTTACTCCATTAGGAATGAAGGATACATACTTTTATTTACCTGATTCCAAAGCTGATCGTCTAGTACCTGTTCAAACTAATGACAATAAGATATGGAGTTTTTACGAAACAGATGACTATGATATTGATTTTCCCATAAAGGGTGCAAAACGTTATTTCTCGGCCGGGGCAGGTTTGTCCAGTACAGCTTTGGACTATTCTATTTTTTTACAAATGATACTAAATAACGGTATCTATAATGGAATATCAGTACTTAGCCCTAAAATTATAGATGATATAAAAATTGATCAACTTCCTAAAAACACTACAGTATATCAAAAACCATTAGCCTACGGACTTGCAACAGGATTAATTACTGAAGATTTAATTGATAGAGGAGAATTTGGAGTACCTGGGACAATTTATTGGGAGGGACATTTTGCTACTTTATTTTGGGTAGATCCATCAAACGATTTAATTGTTATAATTTTAGAGCAACTTTTAAATAATGATTGGAATAGTTTTCGAAATGATTTTAAAAAAATCATTTACGATTCATTCATTTACTAAAAATTCGTACTTTAAAAAAATGATCACAAAAATAAAGAAGTTTAAACTGCATTCTGTTTTCAATAGATCATTTTTGTCCATTTTTTTTATTTTTTTTATTCTTAAAACATATGCTCAGGAGGGATTAAAGTTTACTTCTAACAATAAGGATAAAATTGAAAGAACAAGCTACAAAGTATTTGAAAACCCCAAGAATTTTAAAGATAAATTATCAATAAAGTTTGACCTTTCATTTCATAGTAAATTGTATATAGGAAATATTTTTACTATCAATGGTTTTGCAGACGGTTCTTCCTATTCTTTGTATTATAAATATACTTACGACGATGACAACCTTTCTTATATTCAAATTAACAGAGTAGGAGAAGAAAAATTATATGAGTTTTTATTATCAGATGATCTAATTTCAAGAGAAAAATGGGTCACCATTGAACTTTCTTTTAATTTTAAAACTGATTCACTTCAATTACTTTTTAACGGAAAAAAAAACAGTCTACCAGAGCAGTTTGCTAAAGACTCAAATTCTTTAGGAATAACTTTTGGAAGACAAGAAAATTATTTTGATGTCCCTGCATTTAAAATAAGAAATCTTCAGATTAACGATGCTCAAGATGAATATATTTTTCCCTTAAACCAACAAGATGGAAATGATGTTTATGACGTCAACTTTATTGAAAAAGGAATTGTTACAAATCCAGATTGGCTTATAAATGATTTTTACCATTGGAAAAAAATTAACCAAATTGAATTAGAGGAGAATTATAATGTTGTTTTTAATTCAAGTAGTTCTAGTTTTCTTTTGTTAGGATCAAAAGAGTTGATAGAATATGATGTTTTTGATATGACTACTAATTCCAAACCGTATAAAAACACATACAACCTTTCCCAATCGAGCACCGGAAAAGCTTTCCTGGATTTAGAAAACAATAAGTTGTACAACTACCAAATTCAAAGGAATGATATTGTAAGTAATAATCTATTAAAAATGAAATTGGGTATAAAAGACGACCCGATTATTGAAGAAAAATCCAAAAATATAAAATCAAAACAGCTTTATTCAGTAGGAGTTTTAGATTTAGATACTTTTATGTGGTCAGGTATAGAATCAAGCAGTTTATTTTCCTTCCAGAGATTTCATCACAATACTTTTTTTCAACCAAATTATAAAAGATTTACTTTTTTCGGTGGTTACGGTAATTTTAGATACTTCAACGACATTTCACAATATGATATTAAAAAAAAGAGTTTTAAAACTCTTGAGTTTTCAGGAGATTTTATTCCTCCTAGATTCCTTTCAGGAATGTTGTCTTTAGATTCTAATACTCTATTAATTTATGGAGGAGTTGGAAATCTTAAAGGTGAGGAGCATATTGGTAGAAAGTATTTTTCAGATTTGTATCAATTAAATTTAGAAAGTCGTAAGATTTCAAAAAAGTGGTCCAATGAATCCAAACTGTTTCGCGCTGCTTCATCAGAAAACATGATCCTTTCTGATGATAGAAATAGTTTTTACACTGTTTCTTATTCAGAAAATTTTGACAAGGATTATTTAAAGCTCAAAAAATTGAATATTGAAAATGGAACACAAATTCATGTTGGGGACAGTATTTTAATGGAAACAAACAAAGTTGCCAATAAAGTTGATATTTTTAAGAGTAAAATAAACGGTAAAATTCTTCTGTACACTAAAGAGTTTAAAGATAATAGATTTCAAAAAAATATAATTACTTTTTATAGTATTGAAAATGAACCGATAATTTTTTCTGAATTAAATAAAGGTGCATATCCTTTCATTAAATTCAAAGAATTATACCTTGGAATATTAGTTTTATTAATTCTTTTATTTTTTCTAATTCGATATTATTATCTGAATACTAAAACAAACAAATCAACGAACAAAAATGAATTTATTTTTGTTCGTTCAAATCGTCAAAATATAAAGCTTTTTTATCATGACATATGGGCTGTAGAAGCTCTCAAGGATTACATAAAAATTATATGTAGCGATAAGATGTATGTTGTTCATAATAATATATCAAAGTTTGGTGAGAGCCTTCCGAAATCTATATTTATTAGAGTTCACAGATCATTCATTATTAATCTTAATAAAATTTCTTCTATAGAAGGAGATACAGTTTACCTTGAAAAAAAGTATTATAAAATTGGTGGAAAATACATGGGTGAAATCAGGAAACATCTAGATCTTAATTAATCAAAAGTTTTTATAAACGGATTTTGCTAAGAAAAATTTAGTAGATAAAACTAGCTAATTCGTATAATTTAGGCTTTCCCTACAAAATTTTGAATGTAAGTTTATTTAATAATTTAAAAATAAAACAATCAAAATGAACAATATAAAAAAATTAGTTTGTTTTACTTTATTGACTTTTCTATTTACGAGCATAACTTTTGCTCAGTCAACTAGTGGAACAATTTCTGATATGGACGGATTGCCGTTACCTGGTGCTACCGTCGTTAACTTGAATACTTCGAATGGAGTTACATCAGACTTCGATGGTAAATTTACAATCGAAACTTCAGTAGATGATGTATTACAGTTTACTTATGTAGGTTATAAGCCTGCTGAGGTAACTGTTTCCCAAAGCAATGATGATATTAACATAAGGTTAGTACAGGGAAATGAATTAGAAGAAGTTGTTGTTACTTCTTTCGGATTTGAGAAAAAAACAAAGTCACTAGGTTACTCAGTTACTCAAGTGGAAGGAGATGAGATAAGTAGGGTTAAATCTACAAATCCTTTACAAGCTCTTAGGGGAAAAGTTGCAGGTGTGAATATCAGTAACAATGCTTCGGGAATAAAAGGCTCTACAAGAGTTGTAATTCGTGGTGCTAGTTCTTTTAATGGTTCTAATCAACCTCTATATATTATCGATGGTATCTCTATTCAAAACGAACAGCTAGGAACTGCAGGTGAATGGGGTGGAGTTGATGCTGGAGATGGTTTATCTGCAATCAACCCGGATGATATAAAGTCAATTAGTGTATTAAAAGGGGGTGCAGCTGCAGCTCTTTACGGATCAAGAGCTTCAAATGGGGTAATTTTAGTTACTACTAAAAATGGAAGTGAAGCATCAAAAGGATTAGGTGTTGAGATATCTAACCAAACCATTTTCACTGGAATTAATGATAATTTTAATCCACAAATGTCATATGGAAACGGTTTATTGGGTGTAGCATCTACTAATTCTCTAGATCCTTTCAATTCATGGGGACCTAAACTAGGTTCAGGTGCAAAAACATATGACAACATGAATAAGTTGTATGATACAGGTATAGCTATGACAAACTCAGCTGCTTTCACATCCAATACAGATATGGGAAGTACAAGAGTTGCTTTTACTAATTTAGAAGCATCAGATGTAATTGACACATCAACACTAAAAAGAAATTCATTAAACTTAACTTCAGTTCAGAATCTTTCAGACAAACTAACTGTTAAGACGAGTATTAAATATAGTTCAACAAAAGAAAAAGGTAATGTTGTAATGGGTACATCTCCAATGAGTCCAAATGAAACCATAAGAAATTTTGCGCCAAACGTTGATGTTTCTGATTACTTAGGAGAATTTGGTAATGGAACTACCGATGGAGAAAATGAACTATCACCTGCAACTAGTATTT
>NZ_CEXPNT010000034.1:0-13316 GCF_982709265.1 Candidatus Marivariicella framensis
AAAAGGTATATATAAAATATCATAAATGTTATATCAAAAGGGTACAATATTGCGCGTACTGGAATGACATTCAATTTATAAATTAGCCTCTATATCTTATTAAAACTAAAAGATAATCCTGCTCTATTTTCTAATCGTTTCAAAAGAAAGTCACCCATTGCTATTGATGGAGTTAGAACACCACTTACATTTGAGAGATTATCCTTAGCTAAACAAACAGCAGCTTCACCAAGCATCTTTGATGTAGATCCATAACCAGGATCCATATCTCCAGTTACTTTCCCTAAAGCTCTAGAACCGTCTTGTAGGGTTGTATAAAATTTCAAATTATAAAATCCTTTTTCACGTTGTTCTTTTGCTGGTCCCTCACCTGGTTTGGGTAAGATTTTATTTGCAATTTTCTTAAGAAAAGATCCTGGTTTAGCTGTCATTATTAATAATAGGAGAGCCGTTAGATATCCTTTAATCCTTCCTTTTAGACCTTTTCCACTAATAGTAGCCTCGTCATAACGAAAGTCTTTTCCGTAAATATATCCACTCAACGCATTCGAACGACGAACAACTTTGGTGTTGATACCAGCCATAACAAAAGGTCCTATCCAGCTTTTTGAAACTTCGTCATATTTAATGCTATTTAAATCTCGTACATCATCTCCCTCAAATTTTTCCTTTGGATTTAGTCCATAAGGATTAGTTAGAACTTTATATACTTCCTTATCAAGAAATGCCTGTTCCATGACTTTAGTCAAACTAGCATATGTTCCTCCACTTATACCTCCTCTGATTCCAGCCACACGCATTTGTATTTTATTTGCTAGCTGTCCCGTTTGGGCTAGCGATTCTCTTTGAGTGAAATAAACACCCATATCTGAGGGGATAGAATCAAAACCACAGGTATGAACAATTTTAACTCCATTTATTTTTGCAGTCTCATGGTGTTGGTCTATCATTTTTCGCATCCACTGTACTTCTCCTGAAAGGTCACAATAATCTGTTCCGTGATTAACGCATGAAGACACAAGTTTAGAGCCATATATAGCGTAAGGACCTACAGTAGTACAAATAACTTTAGTTCTAATTATCATTTCTTTTAAACTAACCTCATCATTACAGTCTGCAATAATTATGGGTACTGAGTTATCTGCCACTTCTAAACGAACTTGATTTAACTTTTGTTTGTTGCGTCCAGCCATAGCCCATTTAAGATCATCATTCACACCATAGTTTTGGAATAAATAAGCAACCACTAATCTGCCAGTAAACCCGGATGCACCCCAAACAATTATATCAAATTCTTTATTTCTTTTCATGTTATAAAAGTCAATTGTAAACAAATGGTAATCTAATATTTGAGGAATAGTTTGTAGAATGATGAATTCTATTTTTAGCAATTACTGATTTTATTTCATCATAATTATTACCTCCTGTATTAAGATTTCTAGCAAACCTTGGAAAGTTACTACTAGACACCTCAATTCTAACACTGTGGCCCTTTTTAAAAAAATTGCTTGTAGCCATTGGGGTTAAAGAAACTTCATAAACTTCACCTTTGTCCATAAAAACCTCTTTATCATAACCTTCTCTATATCTTACGCGTTGAATAGTTTCATCTAAATTATATGCTGTTCCGTCCGGGTATACGTCAATTAATTTAATTGTTAGATCTGTGTCTTTTACATCTGATGACAAATAAAGGGTAGATTCTATAAATCCTGTAACCTCAACACCCTCAGAAAAAGGCTCTGAAGTATAAACGAGAATATTTTCATTTTCTTCCATTTTTTGTTGATCAAAAGAACCTCCCTGTACAGCATTTCCAGTACAACACACCCCTCCACCATAAGACTCAATAGGATTCATTGGATCGTATAAGAATGTGTCTGAAGTTTTCCCTCTTTTATCTTTTTTAAAACTTAAGGTTCCATCTCCTAATCTACTATTAGCACTACCATTACTTCGTAAATAAAGTGTTTTCATAATAGCTTTTTCTGGAGGCCATGTATCTGATGCCTGCCAAATATTTTTACCCATTGTAAAATATTGAACTTTAGGAGTGTCTTTTTTAAAATTATTATCTTCTCCTTTTAATAAATAATCAAACCAAGCATATATTTGATCTTCATAATTGAGTCGTGCATCTCCCATAGATCTTTCTCCTACAATTGTATTTTCTGTGGCTCGAGAATAACCACAGTGGAGAGTTGGAGCAATAACTAAATATTGATTATCTCTTACATTTTTTTCTTTTGCCATTTTTCGAACATGGTTAAATAATGCAAGATTTGGGCTAACCGAAACATCATACCAAGAAACAAACCAAAAACTAGGAACCCCAAAGTCCATTGAATCATGATAAAGACCCCCTCTAAACCATTCTTTATTATTGGGTTTTCTTTTAATCATCTTATCAAAAATTTCTTTTTTTCCATTTACATTTTTTAGGAGATCCTGAAGTGGTAAATGCTTAAAGGACTCAGCCCAATCAACAGGTGGGTTTTCTGGGGCTAAATCATAAAATCTTGAAATACGAATTAAATCTTCTTGTGAAGCCCCCTCAGGAATGCGGGGTTTAAATTTATCATGTTCAACACTATAAAGCCATGAGGGAAATAATAATTGTTCTGCTCCGCCACGATACCAATTTCCTTGTTCAAAATATTCACCTACAGTTCCAATTCCGGCACCAAAACCTTGAGGAACCATAGCGGCATGAGAAGGATGATCAAGTGCTGCTACGGCCATTTGCCATTCTGCAGTGGAAGAGCAGCCAAGAGTTCCAATTTTACCATTTGACCAAGCTTGTTTTGACATCCAACTGAAAGCATCATAACCATCCGTTAATGGAATACCTAAAATATCCCATTCCCCTTCTGAAAAATACCTTCCACGTTCATTTTGCACTACATAAGCATACCCATGGTTTATAGCTTCATACGCTCGTTCCATTGTTCTAAACTCTTCCTTTTCATTTTGCCAAGTATTAAAATTATAAGGTGTTCTTGAAAAAATAATAGGTACTTTTTTATTGCTCTTTGGACGATATATGTCTGTAGACAACCTTATTCCATCGCGCATAGGCATCATTACTTTTTCATCTATTATTGCAATCTCAAGAAGTTTGTCTTTTATGTTTTTTTGAGCATTGATATTATGCAATGAAATAAAAAAAACAATTATTAATTTAAAAGCTTTCATGATATTTAATTTTAAAAACTGAGTGTAAAACAACTTTAGTGTTTTAAAGATACAAAAATGATGAATTCTTTTGAAAACACTCACTTATGAGTAGTGGAATAGTTCACTACTTTGATTGCTTCTTTTCAAAAAACAAGTTTCCTTTCTTAACACATTCTGTTATAATAAAATGGATTAGTATAATATATCATAACTCCTTCATTCTTTAACTTTCAAATTGTATTTTAGCAGCGTTTTACAATTTTAAAAAATACTTTATTTTTAAAATATTTCCTGTTTACTAATGATTACACAATCCCCTTTTGAAGAAAAATTAAACGCATTAACCCATGGTATAGGTGCTGCTTTAGGTTTAATCGGTTTGGGATTTCTAATTTATTTTGATACTCATAAAACTCCAAACAGTTTCTTTAGTATTATTGTTTATGGAGGATCCATCGTACTTTTATTTACTGCTTCAACCCTTTATCATTTGGCAACTGATGAAAAGAAAAAGTATTATTATAGAATTACAGACCATATTAGCATCTACTTCCTTATTGCAGGTACTTATACTCCTGTGTTACTCATTTCTCTTGTTGATAGCTTGGGATGGGTTTTGTTTTATATAGTATGGGGAATAGCTGCTTTTGGGGTGGTTTTAAAATTATTTTTTACTGGTAAATATGAAGTATTTTCTACAATGATGTATTTAGTTATGGGCTGGCTTATTGTGTTTGATTTCTCTCCACTTGCTGAACAAATTGCTGAGGGAGTGTTCTTTCTTATTGCTGGCGGTATCGCTTATACTGTTGGGGTTCTATTTTATGTCTTTACACGTATCCCCTTCAACCATGTTATATGGCATTTGTTTGTTCTTATTGGTGCCTTCTTTCATTTTTTAATGATCTTTAACTATGTGATTTAAATACCGAATTTAAGAAAGGGTGTTTATTTGAAATATCAGTCAATCCAATAAATTAAAATCATTGAAGTTATTTGATAACTCCTAGTTCCCTTCCAACTTTCTCAAATGCATCTAAAGCTTTCATGATATTTTTGGTCGAATGCGATGCTGACAACTGAACTCTAATCCTTGCTTCTCCTTTCGGAACTACTGGAAAAAAGAAACCAACAACATAAATACCTAATTCTAATAAATTTTCAGACATTTTTTGTGCTAAATGGTCATCATATAACATGACAGGGACTATCGGATGATTTCCAGGTTTTATATCAAAACCTAGTTTCTCCATTTCGCTTCTAAATAGGCTTGTATTATTGTTTAACTGTTTTAAAAAAGAATTGTCTGTCTCCAAAATTTCAAGCACTCCTAGAGAAGCACCAACAATTGAAGGCGCTAAAGTATTTGAAAATAAATATGGGCGTGATTTTTGTCTAAGAACCTCAATTATTTCTTTGGGTCCACTTGTAAATCCTCCAGAGGCTCCACCTAAAGCTTTTCCAAGTGTTCCAGTTATAATATCAACTTCTTCAATTACACCAAGCTCTTCATGAACTCCTTTTCCAGAAGGACCAATAAAACCCGTAGAGTGGCATTCATCTGACATTACAAGGGCATCGTGTTTCTCTGCTAAATCACATATCTTATCCAATTGAGCAATTGTACCATCCATTGAAAAAACTCCATCTGTAACGATAATCCTGCTTCGACAATCACTAGAATTCTTAAGTTGCAACTCTAAATCATTCATGTCATTGTGCTTATACCTAAACCTTTGAGCTTTACACAATCTAATTCCATCAATTATTGAAGCATGATTCAGTGAATCACTGATAATTGCATCTTGACTGTCAAACAAAGGTTCAAAAAATCCTCCATTTGCATCAAATGCAGCAGCATATAATATTGTGTCTTCTTTACCCAAAAATTTTGATATTTTTTTTTCTAAAAGTTTATGAATATCCTGAGTTCCACATATAAATCTTACTGAAGACATTCCAAAGCCATGAGAATCTAACGTTTCTTTTGCCTTTGAAATTACTAAAGGATTCGATGATAGGCCTAAATAATTATTTGCACAAAAGTTCAAAACTTCTTTCCCATCATTAACTGTAATCTTTGAACTTTGCATGGACTCTATTATTCGCTCACTTTTATATCGACCTAATTTTTTTATGTCTTCTAATTCGATTGTCAATCTTTTTTTGATAGATTCGTACATGGTAATTAATTTGAATTCTCAAAATTAATATATTATTATTATTTAAATAAAATTATGGAGAAAATACTCATTACAGGTGCCCTAGGTCAATTAGGACAAGAGTTTATAAATTACTTCAGCAACAAAGGTGTTTTTGTATTAGCTACTGATGTAAAAGATCCACCTAAGGACTTGCCATGTCTATTTGAATTTGCAGACGTATTAAATAAGAATAGAGTAGACTTATTAGTTAAAAAACATAAAATAAATACAATATATCATTTAGTAGCTATTCTTTCTGCTAATGGTGAGAAGAATCCATATAATTCATGGAAAATTAACATGGAAAGTTTTCAAAATATTATTGAAATATCTATCAACAATAAAATTCAAAAAGTTTTTTGGCCAAGTTCTATAGCAGTTTTCGGAACTGAATCAAATTTAGATCTTGTTTCACAAAACCCTTCTATGAACCCTGAAACGATATACGGAGTTTCAAAACTAGCCGGTGAGAAACTAGCAAGCTACTACTTTGGTAAATTTGGATTAGACATAAGGTCGCTAAGATATCCCGGTATAATATCAACTAAAACTTTGCCTGGAGGAGGAACTACCGATTATGTAATTGAAATGCTCAATTCAGCTAAAAATAAATCTGATTATACCTGTTTTTTAAATAAAAAAACTAGATTACCTATGATGTATATTGACGATGCAGTTAATGCTGCTATAATGCTAATGTCTGCAGAAAGAAAAAATCTTTCCATATCTACTTCATATAATGTTACTGGATTTAGTGTTACTCCTGCTGAACTTGAAAATAAAATAAAATCAAGAGGTTTTAATATAAAAGTAAAATATGAGCCTGATTTTCGACAAGAAATTGCTAATTCATGGCCTAAAGAGGTTGATGATTCAATCTCACATAAAGATTGGGGATGGTCATGTGATTTTGGTTTTGAAAGAACTTTGAATAAAGTTCTTAATTGAATTCACCTAGATCTTTAAGTATTTTATTCAGGTATTAGTCTAACTAATTTTTTTTCTAACATAAAGGTTTAATATTCTATTATTTTCTTTCTTAACTATTAGATTTTCTTTATATATCATTTTCCAAAACACAACTCACTGTATTATGATAAATGATTTTAATTAAAAGATTCTCACCACACTTTGAATGTGTATTTTTGCTAATATTTAAAAAAATATAAACTTTATGAATTTACTTTCTGTTGAAGGCATTTCAAAATCTTATGGTGAAAAAGTAATTTTTAAATCTCTTTCTTTTGGAATCAACCAAGGTCAAAAGATTGCTTTAATTGCCAAAAACGGAAGTGGAAAGACATCTATTTTAAATATTATTGCCGGAGAAGATACTCCAGATGAAGGCAATGTTGTTATTAGAAAAGGAACTCGGGTCGCTTATCTTTCTCAAGAACCTCATTTAGATTCCAAATTAACAGTTGAAGAAAGTGTTTTAAGATCTGACAACCCTATTCTCAAAGTAATAGCTGATTATGAGAAAGCTCTAGAAAACCCAGAAGATCAGGAAGCTTATCAGAAAGCCTTTGAAGCAATGGATCAATTCCAAGCATGGGATTTTGAAACACAATACAAACAAATTTTATTCAAACTTAAACTGGATGATTTAAATGCCAAAGTTGGGAGCTTGTCAGGTGGTCAAAAAAAAAGAATAGCTCTGTGTAATGCATTGTTAAAACAACCTGAGTTGTTGATTTTAGATGAGCCTACTAATCATATTGATTTAGAAATGATTGAATGGTTAGAAGATTATTTTTCTAAAGGAAAAATAACCTTGCTTATGGTTACTCATGACCGTTACTTCCTGGAGCGAGTTTGTAATGAAATTATTGAACTAGACGAGGGTAAATTATATACTTACAAAGGAAATTACTCCTACTACCTTGAAAAAAGGGAAACTCGTATTGCTCAAGAAAATGTAGAAGCACATAAAACCAAGTTGCATTTTAAGAAAGAATTAGATTGGATGCGAAGACAGCCAAAGGCTAGGACTACCAAATCAAAATCTAGAATAGAAGATTTTAAAGAAATAAAAGAAAAAGCAAGTCAAAGACGAAACGAACACCAAGTTCAATTAGAAATCAATATGGAACGGTTGGGTAGTAAAATGATTGAAATGCATAAAGTTCAAAAAGCATTTGGTGACAAAGTTATATTGGATCATTTTGACTATATGTTTCAGCGTAACGATCGTATTGGAATAATTGGAAAAAACGGTACAGGCAAATCCACCTTTTTAAATCTCTTAACCTCAAATGATACAATAGATGCAGGAAAAATTATTTGGGGAGAAACATTAAAATTTGGATACTATACTCAAAGGGGTATTACAGTAAAAGAAGGACAAAAAGTTATTGATGTTATTCGCGAATACGGAGATTTTATCCCTTTAAAAAAAGGACGTAAAATATCTGCACAACAACTATTAGAGCGCTTTTTATTTGATCGAAAAAAACAATATGATTTTGTTGAAAAACTTAGTGGTGGAGAGCGTAAACGGCTATATCTGTGTACAGTTTTAATTCAAAACCCTAACTTCTTAATTCTCGATGAGCCTACCAATGATCTTGATATCATTACACTTAATGTACTCGAAAACTTTTTGTTAGACTTTCCAGGGTGTTTATTAGTTGTGTCACATGATCGCTATTTTATGGATAAAATCGTAGATCATTTATTTATATTTCAAGGTTCAGGTGTTATTCAAGATTTTCCAGGAAACTATTCAGATTATAGAGCTTATGAGGATTCTCAAATTCAAGAACAAAAAACACCACCTAAAGTAGAAATAAAAAAAATTTGGAAGGAAACTAGTAAAAAAATAGTACTAACCTATGATCAACAAAAAGAGTATAAGAAGCTAGAACGTGAAATAAAAAAAATTGAATCTCAAAAAGAAGAAATTCAAAATCGTTTTACAAATGAAACATTCAAACCATCTGAGATAGAGAAATATTCAATTAAACTTGGTATGCTTGATCAAGAATTAAAACAAAAAACATTAAAATGGTTTGACTTATCTGAACTTACTGAATAACAGCAGTCTGTTCTGGTATTTGCTCCATATTCCCTAATTCACGAAGCATTTTTACATGAGCTCGTATCGCCGTAAAAAAAGTTCGGTTAGAGCTATAAGGCATACCATGTTCTTTGGCTGTGTCTATTACGATTTTAGATAATTCCTTATAATGAACGTGACAAATTCCCGGGAATAAATGATGCTCTATTTGATAATTTAAACTACCTATAAGCCAAGAAAAAATATTTGATCCTGGAGAATAATTAGCTGTTGTAGCGAATTGATGCGTTGACCAATCTCCTGCTATAAGACCGTCCTCGTCAGGAAGGGGGAATTCAGAGCTCGGCATTATATGTGCAACCTGAAACACTAAACTAATTAAAAGTCCAGTAATAAAGTGCATACTTAAAAATGCTAACAATATGTGCCACCATGGCAAATCAACTATAACTAAAGGCATTATAATAGCAAAAGAATAATATAAAACCTTCCATGCGGCAATACTTACAATGGCATTTCGAAATTCATTTTTTTTATTCAAAAATCCCATTTTATAATATCGAGTTACTCGAACAAAATCCTTTGTTGTAATCCAGGATATGGTAGCTAAACAATAAAAGAACCAGATATATATATGTTGAAATTGATGCGTCCAGTACTTTTTAGCATGAGGTGAAAATCGTAAAAAAAATGGAGCATTAATATCATCATCAGCATGTTCTATGTTAGTATACGTATGATGGAGAACATTGTGTTGAATTTTCCAGACAGTAGCATTGGCCCCTATAAGGTTTAAAGAATAACCAATTAGAGTATTAATCTTTGGGTTTTTTGAGTACGAACCGTGAATAGCATCATGCATAACGTTCATCCCAACTCCTGCCATTCCAAAACCACTTATAATGTATAATAAAAAAAGAACCCAAGTATTTGAAACGACACCTGAATTTAAAATTAAAAATGGGAAGAAAAATAATGTAAGCATTAGTATCGTCTTAATAACCATACTATTGTTAGCATATTTATCAATTTCATTTATTTTGAAATAAGTGTTAACTTTTTTTCTTAATTTTTTTGAAAAATCGTCACCTTTTTCTCTTGAAAATTTTGGATATTGGATAGGTCTAATATTTTAATTAAAAAAAGTTTTTGTTTGTTTTATTAAACATAATTTATATAAAAAACTAAAGGTTAAATCAAAAGCCTTCACTTTTATATTTAAACAAATATAATAAATCTCTTTTAGACAAATCTAAATGTGACTTATAGCTTATTATATTAATAAGTAGTATTTTAAAAACCAAATTAAGAATATGAATGAATTAACCCTGGGAGTAATTGGAACTTCAAGAAAAAATGACGAAAAACGAGTACCTATTCACCCAGAGCACTTGATGCGACTTCCTAAAAAAGTCAGACGTCAATTGGTTTTTGAAAAGGGTTACGGATCCCCTTTTAATATCGATGACAAGGTGATTGCTTCACAAACAGCTGGAATTGCAACAAGAAATGAAATATTAAAAGACATCGGTTCTGTCATAATTGTTAAGCCAACTTACTCTGACATAGAGGAGATTAAGGATGGAGGTTTGATTTGGGGATATCCACATTGTGCACAACAAACACAAATTACACAAATGGCTATTGATAAAAAACTAACCTTGATTGCTTTTGAAGACATGTATGTTTGGACCCCTAAAGGTCAAATGGGGAGACATACTTTTTATAAAAATAACGAAATAGCAGGCTATAGTGCAGTGATTCATGCACTTCAACTAAAAGGAATTGATGGTCATTATGGAAAACAAAGAAAAGTGATCATATTTAGCTTTGGTGCCGTAAGTAGGGGTGCTATATATGCTTTAAAGGCACATGGGTTTAGAGATATAACTATTTGTATTCAAAGACCTGATCACGAGGTAAGAGAAGAGGTCCTTGATGTTCATTATTCTAGAATTAGAAAAGGAAATGAAAACGAACCTAGGTTAATAGTTGTTGAACACGATGGTTATGAGCGACCATTATTAGATTTAATAAACGAATCTGAAATAATAATTAATGGAACCTATCAGGATACTGATAATCCTATTGATTATGTTAAAAAACACGAAAAGTCTAAGTTAAGACCAGGGACACTTGTAATAGATGTGAGTTGCGATGAGGGAATGGGGTTTTATTTCGCAAAACCCACTACATTCAAAAACCCTATGATAGCTATAGATAATATTGATTACTATGCTGTAGATCATACACCAAGTTATTATTGGGAAAGTGCTTCTCGATCTATTTCAGCTGCACTGATTGTTCATCTTGAATCAGTAATATCTGGTCGGAAGATCTGGAATCAAGATAAAACTATTAAAAATGCAATAAATATCGATCAAGGTAAAATCGTAAAAGATAGTATTCTTAAATTTCAGAAACGAAGTCCCAATTATCCTCACGTAATAAATAAATTAACTGATATTTAATTTTCTTTGAGCTATGTTATAGTAATTTAAATATTCATGGTTAAAAATAAATATGTTTCACAAAAACTTTTTCTTTTCTTTGCAATCAACAACAATTTATCATTGAAAAAATGAAGAGACAGGAATTAATAGATGGATTTCTTTTAGAATTCAAACCTAAAAAAGATCAAAGTTGGAAAAGTTGCTACTTTTTTGCTTACCACTTAAAAAAGAAACACAATATAGATGCAGAGTTAATTGAAGGTATTTCTAGAATTAACAAAGTTGATTATTGGATTGTGAAATTTAATGATATGGATGAAGATATTCACGCTAAATCAATGGGATTAATCCCTGATTTTATCGATAAACCTGAAATGACATGGAGCTTGGAGGAATTTGAAAAAGATAATTTCTAAAAATATATTTTTTTATTTAGTATCTTAATGCTTTCATAGAAAAGTAAAATCTACTATCAGAAGTTTTATTTATATATAAACATAAAATAATTTTAAAATGAAAATAATTTTTCAAAACGCGGTAAACAAAGCTCTTATAATGCTATTATGCACTTTTTTCGTTTACAGTTGTAAAAACGATGGAGGAATTTGGCTTGGTGAAGGAGAGGGCAGTGGCAAAAGTTATGTCTTTGGAGATAATAAGGATATTGATAATATACAAGGACTAGCTAAAGCTTATTCGGAACAAGACACTGAAACACTTTTTGAATACTACAATAAAGAGGTATTTAATGAGAAATGGCAAAATTGGACTAGCGGGTATTTGGAATCAATGGAGTCTATCTCTATGGTTCCTTATAAGATAATTCCTTTACATGTAAAGAATGGAGACTTTAAGCAAGTGCTTGCATGGTCCAAAGAAGAACGTGTTTACAAAAATGGTTCATATGAAATGCTCGATTTAATGGAACAGTTTGTAATTGATGATGCTGGAAAAGTAAAAGATTTTAAACAATGGAAAGCTATAGATTCTGTGAACTTTGGAATGTCTTATGGTGGAAAGTATTTTGGAAGAGAAAAAGGAGAATACTCGGGGCGTTCATTTATGTTCTCAAATAGAAATGAGACAGACCTAATTGAGAAATTAGTCGATAGTTATAATAAAATGGATACAGAAGTTATGAAAACCGTCTTTGCAGATGAATTTACCTTAAATGACTTTAAAGGGAACAAGTCTACTATGAAACAAGACGATTTTAAAAACTTTTTCTCTCCATACAAAAAAGTAGACTGGAATGTCATTTCAATAATCCCTATTAAGATAAGGGGTACAGATGCTGCTTCTGGGGTAATAGTTTATGGAACAGAATCAAGAGTAATGCAAAACGGTGAAAAATGGAATAAGGATTTAATGGAAATCGTTTATTTCAACCTTGAAGGAAAAATTTCTTCAGTGGAACAATTTGCAAAACCTAAACAATAGTAAATAATATAAACACTAAAAGTATTTATTTAAAAAGTCCCTAACACAACTGAAAAAAAGTATTAGGGACTTTTTGTTTATATAACAATTAATTATATTTCTCAATTGCTAAAGCCACTCCATGATTATGATTAGTTAATGTGTGGAATGAAGCACAAGCTAATATTTCTGATTTTGCATTGGCTACCGCTATTCCTAAGCCGACCTGTTCAAGCATTGTTTTATCATTGTGGTTATCACCAAACGCCATTACATCATTCATCTTTAAGTGCGGATATATCTTGGTTAATAAATATTTCAATGCAGAAGCTTTATCTGTTTTTTTGTTTGAGATTTCCAAATAAGTGTCTTTAGAACGATAAAAATTTACTTGATCCTTAAAGGTCTTAATAATAAAACTCTCAACTTGATTTAATTCTGAAGCCTTACCCATAGCCATAATTTTATGAGCACCTTTTTGATTTTTCTTCCACAAAGAAAGAGTTTCTGACAAAGGTCTAACTTCTGGCGACACTCTAGTATTGTTCTGTTCACGTTTTGCCCAATAATCAATTGAGGGAACTAACCATTCATCTTGATTATATAAACTAAAATGCACCGAATTATCTGGTAAAAAAGTGCAAATTTGATTAGTTATTGAAAAAGGTATTTCAATACTATTAATCACCTTTCCATGCTTTCCAATAATTAGAGCTCCATTATATGCAATTAGAGGGCTGTCATATGTGTCTAATTCTTTTTGAAGTAAACGAATAGATTTAGGCATACGTGAAGAAACAAGTATAAAGGGAATAGATGGATGAATCCTTTTAACTGCTTCTATTGTTTCCGAAGAAAGCTTCCGATTAACATCTAATAAGGTGCCATCAATATCAGAACAAATAAGTTTATAATGCATTACTAGTGAATTTTAATTTAAAAACATCAAGTGTATCTGATGAATATAAAAAACTACTTAATACAATGGAATACTTGTAGAGCTCTTTATTTCATTTAAAACAAAAGTGCTCTTTATTTGATTAA
>NZ_CEXPNT010000035.1:0-11638 GCF_982709265.1 Candidatus Marivariicella framensis
AATACCTGCCTGTCACGCAGGGGGTCGCGGGTTCGAGTCCCGTCCAGACCGCAATCATCGTTAAAATTATAACTCCTTGATTACCAAGGAGTTATTTTTTTACATGGTTCGAATCACTTCCAATATTATATAACTATTTTTTATATACCGTGTTGCCCACAGTATATTTTATCTCTCCGTTTTGATAAAATCATATAATAAACTCCAATATTGCCAATCAGGAACATCATTACCACGTTTCAGCCCCCATTTCACAAGAGTTGGTAGTTTGTGCTTATGTGCTACTACAATATTTAATTTTGGAATCACAGTTATAAATTGCCCTCCATAGCCAGTTGCAGAATAGGCTCCTTCAAAATCTGGATGGTGTTTAAAATTATCTATTAACCACCACATATAGCCATATGAAAATTGAAAAGGACTTGATTCGTCCCTTCCATATCGTTCATTGACTGTTTTAGTTGGGGTCACTGTCTTTGTAATTTTTTCAATCCAGTCTCTTGAAACGAGTTGTTTACCATTCCACTCACCTTTGTTGAGCATTAATTGACCAATTTTAGCCATATCTCTTACAGAAATATACATATGATAAGCTGGATATCTTGATTTGCTTTTTTTATATTGTTTTTTTTGATTTTTAATATTCCAATCCTGAAAACCAAGTGGTATAGCTAACTGTTCCTCAAGTTCTTGATAAATATTTTTGCCTGTTTTTTTTTCAAAAATATAACCTGCAACATTGTAGTCCCAATTGTTATAAACGAAATATTCTCCAGGTTTTACCGAACCTCTTTCTAAGATATTGTCTTCATCATAACCAGCATTAGCTGGTTCAAGGAAAACTCCGGAACGAGAATTTATTATATGGTCAACAGTTGCGGACTTCTCTATTTCTAAAAGACCGTTATCTTCTTCAATCCCTATTTCTCCAATAGTTTGATACAAATCAATTGTTCCATTATTGACATACTTGCCATAGAGAATACTTAAAACACTTTTTCGACAAGATGCTAAGTAGCTTAAATCTTGTACGTCTCCATACTCAAAAATAATTTTACTATCTTTTAGGATAAGCATGCCTGTTGTTGTCAAGTTATTTTTGATGTGACTTGTTAATGAATCCAGTTTTTCTTGTGTAAATCCTGTTCCGTTTAATGTTGTGTGTTTTTCAAAAGGAACTCCTTTAAACTCTGTTCTATTAGAACTACAACCGAGAATTAGTATTGTTGTGCAAAATGTAATTAAAATTTGTCTCATATTTTAGTAATTATAGTGAAGTACAGACTTTTATTTTTGTACTAAAACCGCTATTATTTTTATACATTGTTGGCAACAGTATTTTTAATCGGATTGTTTCTCTTTCAGTTCGTGTATTTTTGAAATCTTCGTTATGGCATTTATGTTTTCAGGGTTCAGAGCTAACGATTTAGCCAAGTTTATTATAGCGTTATTCCAATCCTCATTTATATAATAGGCCTCTCCTAAACTATAGTATATATTCGAGTTGTTAGGCATTAAAGTTGTTCCGTACTGAAAAACCTTAATTGCTGCATCTGCATTTTTTTTATCAATTAACCATTCATATCCAATAGGGTTTAGAATTTCTGCAAATCCCATGGCATTAAATTCTTCTTCACTTATGAATTTTTTCAGTTTCTTGTTCAAATTTACTTTCGAACTCATCCAACTTTTTCCAAATGGCCCTTAACTCGTTTATTCCATCCTTATTAACATCAGTATTTACTAGAAGGATTTTACCAATTTTAGTTTTAGCATTAAAAAACATTAAGGTAGTAACTCCAGGATCACCTCCAGTATGACCTATTTGTCCTTGAGCTGACGATCCCATAAAAATACCCATATTGTATTCATCATTGTAGGCGTTGTCATTTCTTTCTTTATGATTTTCATCATTCAAATTAGAGTTAAACAACTCATCATAATTTTCTACCTTCAAGATTCTACCACTCCCACTGTAGCCGGAAATTAACTCTGATAAATATTTTCCTAAATCACTAGATGAAGTAATTAAACCTCCATCAGGATATGTTATCAATTGATAAAAAGCTAATTCAGTTTCTATATTTGAGTAAAGAATTGAATGTTTTGAAAAATCCACTTCATCAAAAGACCAACCAGTATTAGACATTCCTAATGGTTCAAAAATGTATCTTTTTGTTAATACGTTAAACGGTTCTCCCATTGCATTTTCTAAAACCAATGCGGCTAATCCCGCAGCAATGTTAGAATATTCGAAGATTTCTCCGGGGTTATTTTTTAAAAAATTATTTTTTTTATACCACTTACCTTTTTTATTCAAAATATTTTTCAAAAAAACAGATTGAGTCATCATTTCATTAGGAGATCGAAAATTTCTATTCACTTTAGCCTCTCCGTTGTTTTCTTCTTTGAGAATATACCCATTCTTCTCATACCTGGATGGATCTCTTATGCTTGAAGTGTGTGTTGCTAATTGTCTAATAGTTATTGGTATATTTGGAAAATATGGATTAATTACTTTAAAAGGTAGAAAATCGTTAATAGGGTCATCAAGATTAAGATAACCGAGTTCTTGAGCTTTCATCAAGGTAATTCCGATAAAGGTTTTTGAAATTGAAGCAATATTTTGAATTGTATTTGCTGTATATTTTTTATTTTCTTTCCTGTTTGAATACCCAAACCCTTTTTCAAATAGTGATCCATTTTGATTTACAATAGCCACAGAAAATCCATTAATATGGTTTTGACTATAAATTTGTTTTAAGTCGTTGACCAATAGTTTCGAAATTGAATCATTTGCTTGTGCATAAGATTTATAAAACAAACCATTCGATATAATTACAATTATGATAAGTGTATTTTTAAGCATACTTATATTTACTATATTTAATTATTAATTAAACCTAGTTTAAATTAAAGATCAATAAAAATCCAATATAAAGACTATTTTAATTTATTTTCCTTTTTGTACTGAAAATACTTCTCAATCTATTTCTCAATTAAAATTCAGAATGATATATTTAAACCGAAATTTAGTACTCCCCTCAGGTAAATAGTTCACTCATAGAGTTTTTAGTTTACTCACTGAGTACAAAAATCAACAAATTTAGTACTCATTGAGTACACACATAATTTGTAATTGTCTGACTAATATGTAGTTACGGTTGGGTTCGAGTCCCGTCCAGACCGCAATAATAATCCGTAATATCTTTATAAACAAGGTATTACGGTTTTTTATTTCCTATTATGGTAACATATTGGCAACAAATCATACAAGCTTCAAATTCTAAAGTTCCATTATACACACCTCTAATATATCCATTTGAATCAACTAATTAAAACATTATCATTTTTCACTTTTAGTTGTCATTCCGATTAATTTTTATAAATTAATTTATTAATCAAAAAAAACAGATTTTCATGAAAGTTAAAATTTTTATACTTTATATTATTCCACTATTTTTTTATGCTCAAAAAGAGAATAAACCTGATCTTTTAGCTGACAAAAGTATAAATATTGGAGTTCAAAGCTACTCCTTTAGAACATTACCAGACCAGAGCCCATTGGCTATTTTGGAATATATAAAACAGACTGGTGTAAAATATGTTGAACTCATGGGCAATCATGTTGAACCTTTTGCCGGTTTACCAGTGAGCCCATATTCAATTGAAAAAATAATGGGAAATAAAATTGACCCAATCAAAAGAGATGTTTTGATTAAAAGATATAGAAAAATTGAATTATCTATTGACGAGAAAAAAATTGCAGATCAGATTGATAAAGAGATGGAAGGGTTCGATAAGAATATTTCAATATGGAGAAAAAATGTTTCAATGTCTAAATTTAAGGAATTGAGAAAAATGTATAATGATGCTGGTATTTCTATTTTTGCTTTTAAACCTCGATGTTTTGAAAAAAACAATAGTGATGAAGATATTCGTTACGGTATGAGAGCTGCAAAAGCACTGGGAGCAACACATGTAACAACAGAACATCCAAGCGATGATAAGCATACCGCTAGGTTAGGTAAAATTGCTGAGGAAGAAGGGATTTTTGTCGGATACCATGGACATATGCAATCATCCCCAACTTTATGGAATACATCGGTTTCTCAGTCCAATTATAATAGATTAAATCTTGACCTAGGACATTATACAGCTGCGGAAGTAGGAGATCCCTTACAAATAATTAAGGATAAATCTGATAAAATTGTGAGTATGCATCTAAAAGACAGAAAAAAGTTAAGTAATGGTGGAGAAAATAAAATATGGGGCCAAGGTGACACACCAATAAAGGAAGCTGTTCAACTAATTAAAGATAATGGATATTCTTTTTTTGTAACTATAGAATTAGAATATGATATTCCAGAGGGATCAAATGAAATTAAAGAAGTTAAAAATTGTGTCGCTTATATTCAAAATGCAATGAACTAAAATATTAGACATGACAAAGAAAATAAATTGGAAATTTTGGACAGGTAGAACTATACTGGGACTATTGGTCATTGGATGTCTATGGCTTACTAATCTTATTTGGTTTAAACCATTTAATATCAAACATTTTTATGATAAGGTGTTTATTGAGCTCGCCATCTCAGATCCTGAATTGGTCACCCAACTAGGTATTCCAGTTTTATATGACATCTACAAGGAAGATCTGAGCGATGTCTCAGATAAAAAGGCATGGGAGGATTTCGCCAAACTCAAGGACGATTTCGAGACATTACAAAGTTATGATTTCGAAAGTCAATCAAAAGAAAATAAGTTAAACACCAAAATTCTGAGTTCGTTTCTTGGCAAGCAGATTGAGGGTGAGAGGTTTGCCTATCATGGGTATCCGGTAAATCAAATGTTTGGAGTACAAAGTAATCTTCCTAGTATGATGGAAAGTTCGCACAAGCTTAGAGATAAAAGTGATTTAGAGGCATATATAAAACGATTATCCAAATTTGGAACTAAATTCGATCAGGTATTGGAAGGGCTAAAAATAACAGAAGAAAAAGGAATCATTCCTCCACAATTTATCATTGACCGAGTGATTAGTGAAATGTCAGGATTTGTTGGTAAAAAAGAATCAGACCTTATCAATATTGAGATCGATGATGAAGATCCAGTTAAGTCAAACATTCTCTACGCTAATTTCAATTCTAAATTAGCACAAATTGAAGATCTTACAGAAGAGGAAAAGGAATTATACAAATCTAGGGTAGAAGACGAAATAAGAACTTCGGTTTTCGATGCATATAACTCCCTTATTTTATACTTCGAAGCATTAAAACCTAAAGCAACTACAGATGCTGGTGTATGGAAACTACCTGATGGGGATGACTTTTATCAATATCAATTATCACTAATGACTACCACCGACTATACCCCTGAACAGGTACACCAAATTGGATTGTCTGAGGTCGGTCGAATAAAAACAGAAATGAGGGATATCTTGACCATTCAAGGTTACACAGATACTACAAAAACATTAGGTGAAATCATCCAAGAATTAAACAAGGAAGAACGCTTTCTATATCAAAATAATGATGAAGGCAGAAAAGAAATCATCGAAGGGTACAATAACATCTTAGATGAAATTAATGATGGACTCGATAACGCATTCGATATCCGACCTAGAGCATCCATGGAAGTAAAAAGAATTCCTGAATTTAAAGAAGAAGGTTCTGCAGGGGCTTATTACGAGCTACCCCCCATGGATGGATCAAGAGGAGGTATATTTTATGCTAACTTGAGAGATGTTACAGAAACTGTTAAGTTTGGAATGAAGACCTTAGCCTATCATGAAGGAATACCCGGCCACCATTTCCAAATAGCCATACAAGGAGAATTAAAAAATATTCCAATTTTCAGAACATTCCCCCTTTTTACAGCATATACAGAGGGTTGGGCATTATATGCTGAACGTCTCGCGTGGGAGTTGGGTTTTTATAAGAATGACCCTTTTGGCAATTTGGGAAGACTTCAAGCGGAAATGTTTAGATCTGTCCGTTTAGTAGTAGATACTGGAATTCACTATAAAAAATGGACTCGTGAAGAAGCAATTGAATACATGATTGCCAATACAGGAATGACAACAGGAGAAGTTGTTTCTGAAATCGAAAGGTACATCGTAATGCCTGGTCAAGCCTGTGCATATAAAATCGGGATGTTAAAAATATTAGAACTCAGAGAAAAAGTAAAAAAGAAACTAGGCAATCAATTCGATTTAAAAGAATTTCATAATATTATATTAAAAAACGGAGCAGTTCCTCTAGATATTTTAGAAGATATTGTAGATGACTATATAAAAACTGAACTTAAGTAAATAAAAAAGTGTAACCGAGATACATTTTTATTTAATGGTTTAGCTCATATAACACATTGTGTTATAAGGGTAAATCTAAAAAGTCATATAAAGTATTTATGATCAGTTTATTACAGTAAAAAATATTGAATAGTTCAAGTCCCGTCCAGACCGCAAAATCATCCTCCAATTCGAAGGGTTTTTTCTTCTATACCCTTATTTATCTTATTTATGAAAATCCTTGCGGATTTTCTATTCGGTTTTTATTTGTTAAATTAAGTGCTTAACTAATCACACACAAGATCGTTGGCAGTAATTTTTAAGAATGAATAAAATAATTATACAAGGAATAAAATTTGATGATAAATCTTCTTATCAGAAAGGACCTAAACTTGCTCCGCCATTAATAAGAAAAGCATTGAATTGTGGATCTACAAACAAGTATACAGAAGATTTAATCTCTATCGAAAACTCAAGGGTTGATGATAAAGGTGATTTTGAAATATCTAAATATTTTGACATCGAGAAATTAACTAAAAACCACCTTAATTCAGGCGCGAAAATTTTTACATTAGGTGGCGACCATTCCGTAACATTTCCAATAATTAAAGCACATAGTGAAAAATACCCCAAATTAGACATTCTTCATATTGATGCCCATTGCGATTTATATGATAAATTTGAAGGAGATAAATATTCTCACGCATGCCCTTTCGCAAGAATTATGGAAAATGGATTTGCCGTTAAGTTATTACAAGTAGGAATTAGAACATTAAATAAGCATCAAGCAGAACAAGCTGATAAATTTAATGTTGAAATACATCAAATGAAAGATTTAGATTTAAGCCAAATCCCAAAATTTAAAAACCCTCTATATATTTCTCTAGACATGGATGGATTTGACCCAGCATATGCTCCTGGAGTTTCACATCATGAACCTGGGGGGTTAACTTCTAGACAAGTAATAAATTTAATTCAGAGCATAGAATCTGAAATCATTGGAGCTGATATTGTAGAGTATAATCCAAATAGAGATTTTCAAAATATGACTGCTTTTTTAGCAGCAAAAATAATGAAAGAAATACTAGGTAAAATGATGTGAAGAATCAACAAAAACAGTAAAAAAATAATATGATTAAAAATATAATCTTTCTTTTAACTTTAAATCAACTATTTATATATGCTTCGCAAGTTGACACATTAATTGTTCAAAGTGAATCAATGAATAAGTCTATTTCTAATATTGTTATTTTACCTGACAATTATTCTGAAGAAAATCAATTACCAGTTATATACCTCCTCCACGGTTATTCGGACAATCATGAAACTTGGATGAATAATGCACCAAAAATAAAAGAATATGCAGATAAGTATAATGTTATTATTGTATGTCCTGACGCTAATTATTCGAGTTGGTATTTTGATAGTCCAATAGATGACAGTATTAAATATGAAACCTATATCTCAAGTGAGTTAGTCAAGTCAGTCGATAGAAATTACAATACTATTGATAATAGAAATGGAAGAGCAATAACAGGTTTGAGTATGGGTGGTCGGCGCATTTTATTTATCATTTAAACATCAAGATGTATGGGGGGCTGCAGGTAGTATTAGTGGGGGAGTTGATATAGTTCCATTTCCCTCCAGTTGGGACATTTCTAAACAACTTGGAAAATACTCAGATTTTCCGGAAAATTGGAAAAATAATTCAGTAATTAATATGGTTGATTTATTACAAAGAGATAGTCTAAAATTAATATTTGACTGTGGTATTGATGATTTCTTTTATGATGCTAATTTTAGATTACACAACACTTTAAAAGAAAAAAACATACCTCACGATTACACAGAGCGGCCTGGAATGCATAATTGGGATTATTTTTCAAACTCAGTTGAATATCACATCCTTTTTTTTAAAAGATATTTTAATAAATTATCTTTAATAAAAAATAAAATTTAATTATAAACTTGAACACAGCAATATGGTAAATCGTTTATATATATTATTATTGATATGCATCATAACAGCATCCTGTAAAGAAAAAACTCCCTTGAATAAAAAAAGTGAGACTACTACTTTTTATTTAATTCGCCATGCTGAAAAAGATAGAAGTAATCCAAGTGAACAAAATCCAAACTTGACTCTAAAGGGATTAAATAGGGCGCAAAATTGGGCAAAATATTTTGACAGTATTCCTATAAATTCAATTTATACAACATCCTTCAACAGAACTAAACAGACTATTATTCCTGTTTCTAAATTAAAAGATATTACTCCCAAAATATACTCACCAAATAAAATAGACATTCAAAATTTTATTAAAACCAATCGAGGAAAAAATGTTTTGATTTCGGGCCACAGTAATACTACTCCTGAGATGGTAAATAAATTAATTAATCAACCAAAGTTTCAAGACATGCTTGATTCGGATAATAAGAGCTTATTTGTTGTTCAAATTATTGATACAGAAGTGAGCGTTGAGGTAAGATCAGTATCTATAAGTAATCAATTATAAATTTACTTTTCAAAACCAGCTTCAGATAGCAGTAATAAAAGTGCTAACTGAATAGATCTATATCCTTCCTTGTTATACCACCATTCATTTAATGAATGAGCATTTCCACCAACACCACCCCTTCCAATAGTTACCGCTGGAATTCCAAGTGAAATAGGGATATTAGAATCTGTTGAACCTCGAGTCAACCTAGGGGTTTCTTTAAAATACTCTGTTGTAGCTAAAGCTCTTTGAATTAACTGAAGGCTTGGTTCAAGTTCTCCTGAAGGTCGATTGCCAATCTTATCTATAACTACTGTTAAAGACTCACCGGAGCGCTTCATCTTATTTTGTTTATCTAGTCCACTATTTACTGCTTTATATAGTAAGTCTTCCATAACATCAAGTCTAGAGGGTTCTATTGACCTAATGTCAACTTCCATTATTGACTCAAAAGGAATAGAGTTTATAGAAGTTCCTCCTTTTACTATCCCAATATTATAACTAGTCTTGGGACCCTCAAGAGTATATTCGTCGGCAGAGTCAATAAAATTATCAATTGCTGAAGCTAAAGCATGGTGAGGATTAACCATTCCAAAGGCTCCCCATGAATGCCCTCCTGGACCACTAAAAGTAACTCTATATCTATACGATCCAAGACCTTTAATATTTACCCTGCCTAATGCTCCACCATCAATTGCAATCCAAGAGTCAATTTTAGGACTATTGTTTTTAAATAAATATTTAACACCTCTTAGGTCACCTAATCCTTCTTCTCCAACTGTTCCTACGATTAAAATATTGTCTTTTGTCTTTATGTTTTTATCTCTTATAGTTTTAAGAATTGTTAAAAGCATAGATAAACCTCTAGTATCATCAGCAACTCCTGGAGCGTATATAGTATCATTACTTATTCGAGTTTTAACATCTGTTCCTTCGGGGAAAACAGTATCAAGATGAGCATCTAAAGCAACCGTCCGAATACCTATCTCTCCTTTTAATAACCCAAGAACATTGCCTTCACTATCGATCCACACTGAATCTATTCCAATTTCTTTGATTTTTTCAGCAAATCTAGAAGCGCGTTTTTGTTCCTTGAATGGAGGAGCTGCAATTTCTGTAAGCTCAATTAAATTGTTATGAGTAAATGGTTCTAAATCAAATATATAATCAAAGCTTGATTTAATTATTTTTGATTTAGCTAAACGATTAATTTGTTTTGAATAAACCTTATCTATATTAATGCTTTCATTTTGAGCTTGAATAGTTAAGGAAATTAAAAGAAAATAAATTAGAAGCTTTTTCATAATAGGATTTTAAATATTTTAATTTGTAATATCAGTAATAAATTTATTCAAATTATTGACTATTATCAAACTTTCTATTAAAAGCCTTAAGGATGATTAGTATATTTATGTTTATTGACTAATGCTAATGAAAAAAATAATTTTCTTTTTTTTACTTCTTATTATTATTTCTTGCTCAAAAACAAATGAACAGTCTGAACAAATTGAACCAGTTGAACAGATTATTGAAACACGTAATTGGAGTGAATATATTGATTTTCGTGTGGGTAATATACCTCTCATGATTATTTCTGTTCATGGCGGAGGATTGGAGCCTGAATGGATACAAACAAGAACTTGTAATCAGGCAACCGTTGTTAGAGATAGCTATACAAGGGATGTTGCATTAGAAATAGAATCCCAATTGAAAATTAATGGATATAGTCCTTTCATTGTCTTAAATGATTTACATAGAAAAAAACTAGATTTAAATAGATCTTTAAATAACGCTAATTGTGGTGATCAAACAACAATTCCATATTGGGAACTGTTTCACAAGCAAGTAGATGATTTTAGAACAGAAATTCAAAATCAATTTGGTAGTGGTTTAGTAATTGATATTCATGGACAATCTCACGAAGAACAGAGAATTGAATTAGGCTATTTATTATCTTCTTCAGAGTTAAGAATGAGTAATTCAACTATTAACAGTTCAGATTTCGTAAACCAATCATCAGTTAAAAGTCTTTTAAATAATAACTCTAATAATCTAGAATTAACTGATTTGTTGTCTGGTGAGTCTTCCATGGGAAATCTTCTTAATATTAAAGGCTATGCATCAGTTCCCTCAAAAGAGGATATTGCCCCTAAAGAAGGAGAGCTTTATTTTTCTGGAGGTTTTAATACCGCTACATATGGTTCAAGAGAGAGTGGGTCAGTTGATGCAATTCAGATTGAATTAAATATGATTGGGGTGCGAAATACCGATGATAACAGAAAATTATTTTCTAAAGAATTTGCAGATGTTCTTATTTCATATTTGAGAATGCATTATAAAAGCGATCTTTAAAATCAGAAACTTTTAATTTTCAGGATACAGATATCTAACAGCATCTTGAGCCATTAGCATTCCCTGGTGAGATACATTTGGAACCTCATCGGTTTTGATCCAATTGAATTCTGTTTGATTTTGATTTGCAGTATCCTCGGATGTTGCATAAAAATAACGACCTCTTGCTCTTCTATGCAGGCCTTGTTGATCATCAACAATTTCATTATGGCGCAATGAAGATGAATTGGGATTTGTATCATCCTCAGCTAAATGAACATATAATTTTTTTGAAAAAGCCAAGTTTAATTTGTTTGTGTCTAGCTGACTTTGATCTAATCCATATGGAAAATTAATTTCTGATTCTGGAACAGTATACCAACCTGCATTTGAGCATACGGCAATATTTAATTTACTGTTTGGAATAAACATTACAAATCGATGAAGAAACTGAGATCCCGCGAGATTTCACGTTCATGTTGAAAGCAATACTTTTTTCATTAGGCGACCAAGAAAG
>NZ_CEXPNT010000036.1:0-8140 GCF_982709265.1 Candidatus Marivariicella framensis
GCAGTATTTACATGCAAAAATTTTGTAAAGGCTATATTTCCTGTTACATAAACCATATGAGTTAAATGTTTGTGGTATTCTTCAGGATTCTCTCGTAAGCTATTAAATTTTGGATGATATTCGGAAAAATCTTTGTTGTCCATTGCTATGTCTCCAAAAAATAAAGGAGATTTTAAAGCTGATTGCTTTAGTCTAGGAAGAAAACAACGAACGCAAGCAGTAAAAGCTAGCAGGGTAAAGTATATTCCAGGAAGCAGTAAACAAAGAGTTAAATAGTCCCAAGCAGTTACAAAATTTAAACTATATACATTTTCATCATCTAAAACATCTAATGTATATGCAGCTGTAAAAAACAAACTATAAACAGAGATTACAACACTTGATTTAATTTCAGCGTATCTGATTTGATCATAATTGTAGTGTATGATCTCCCAAAAGTCCTCTACATTTTTTCTTTTTTCCATTTTATATATTTATTTCAAGTCCATAAACAAAATCTGTATCGTTTTTCAGACTTTTAATATAGTTAATAGAACGGTACCTTACAACATATCTGACGTAAGTACTTAATTTTTCGTTGATTTTAAAACGAATATATTGATTGCCAAAAACTCTAACATTACCAATCTCATTATACTTCCATTGAGAATAAATAGTTGTTGTAGAGGTTACATTTTCAAATAGTTTTACAGATGAAAATACATTAAAAGAAATTCGAGTGGTTTTTTGACTAGAACTTTCATATTCTATGTTTTCATAACGATACTTAGGATAAGCTTCAAATTCATAAAAAGGACCAACAGCTATATCAAAATAATTTTTGTCTTTTTTGTAAAGGTGTTGTCTAAGCCCAACACCAAAGAGTGTCCTTTCTTCAATAAAAGATCTTGCGCTTTCTCCAGTTTGAAGAAACATAAATAAGCTGTGGTCTTCGTTTAGAATTCGATTCCATCTAAATTGAAGATTAGTGGTTTTGTCAAAGTTATTACCATTAAACTTAGTTGAAGAATGTGAAAAAGTAAGGCGAAAAAGATCATTTTTAATTCTTGATCCAAGAGTGACATCAGCTCTTATAAATGACAGGTCAAAATTACCAGTTTTTTTATCACCCATAAAGTTTGCAAAAGCATGAAAAGTTGAATCAATTTTTTTTAAACTTGACTCAGTATCAACTATAGTTTGAGAAAACAATGTGTTTGAAATAAAAATTATTCCAATAAAATAGAGATACTTGTTTTTCAAAATTAAAAGCATATTTGTTTTTCGAAGATAATTAAAAAATGAATTAAGGCTACAATGCATAGAATTAATTATTTCAACTTAGATATTTCTTTAATATGACTTGGCCTTGTTTCGCAACAACCCCCTAATATTGTTGCTCCTGCATTTTTGAATTTTTTAACAAATTCAGCAAACTTCTTGGGGTTTAGGTCAGTTCTCTTTCCTAAAAACTCATTCGGATTACCAGAAGTGCTTTTCTGGTAATTATCTGCATACCCTGACTTTGGATTTGTAAGTTTAAACCCATTAAGTTTAAACCCAAAAGGCACCCCCAAACTTTTTATTTCCGCTAGATTTAATTCATAATTTTCAGGAGATACACAAGAAAGCATTAATCCGATCAAATTATTGTGTTCAATTTTATTTATAATATCTGTAATTTTTTCTCCACTTGGCAACCTTACACCTTCAGAAATATGAGCTCCAATTAAATAGTATTTATTAAATGATTTTATAGCTTCAATCGCTAGTTTAAATTCATTAACACTGCTATAAACATCTAGGTAAAAAAAATCAATATACGGGTTAAGTATTTTTGCCTGATCATAAAAATTTTCTTTAATTTCAGCATCAGGTCTAGTGTCAGATTCATAAACCAAGTTTTGAGGGGGTAGGCCTCCAGCTATTAAAATATGCGGATTTAATTCTTTCGCTTTTTTTGCTATTTCTCCTGCTTTAATATTTAAGTATTCGAACTTATCTTCGATATTGTTTTCTCTAAGCCTTATTCTTTTAGAGCTAAATGTTGTTGTTACAATAACTTCTGCACCAGCCCTTATAAAGTCTAAATGTGTCTCCAAAACAAGTTGATGATATTTTTCATGTAATAACGCGTTGGCACTCCATAAAGTTCCATTTACATCAAGACCTCTTGCAAGCAACTCTTGGCCCATTCCCCCATCTAAAATTCTTACTTCTTTAAAAAATTTTTTATCCAATTTGCTTTACTTTAAATTCACAATAATTATATGACTGCAAGATAATTTAAAATCACTATTTCAGATTTAATATTTAACTTCAAAAGTTTATAATTTTCTCAAACTCATTAATAATAGATTTTTAACTTTGATAAATTAACACACTAGATAATATAAGTTTAAACAATGATTGAGTTAGTAAAAAGAGCAATAAAGTTTTCTAAAAGGATAGCTGTTATATCAAATCAAACGGAATATAATTATGATCAATTATTAAGAAAATCAAATTCTATAGCCAGCAGCCTACTGGACAATCAAATAGATTTATCAGAGGAGCGAGTAGCTTTTTTAATCCCGTCAAGCTTTGAATATGTAGTGACTCAATGGGCTATTTGGAGAGCAGGAGGGATAGCTGTTCCCTTATGCACCCTTCATCCCCTTCCGTCTCTTAGATATGTAATTGAAGACTCTGAAGCTTCAATATTGATTGTTAGTAAAGAGTACAAAGCGCTTTTAGAGCCAATAGCAAAACAGCTTAAAATTAGATTATTAGTCGTTGACGATTTGTTAGACACCCCAAGGATAGATTTACCTGAAGTTTCTATGGACAGAAGAGCTATGATACTATACACTAGCGGAACAACTAACCTACCTAAGGGGGTCGTAACAACTCATGAAAACATTCAATTTCAAACAGAATGTCTTGTAAATGCTTGGTGCTGGGAATCAACCGATCGAATTTTAAACATCCTTCCCTTACATCACATTCACGGAATTATTAATGTTTTAAGCTGTGCTTTATGGTCAGGAGCATGCTGTGAATTTTTACCAAAATTTGATTCTAAAAAAGTATGGCAAAAATTAACAACAGATCAACTATCCTTGTTCATGGCAGTTCCTACAATTTATTTTAAACTGATAGATTTTTGGGAATCATCTTCAGAAAAAGATAAAGTTAGGCTTTCAGGGGGAATAAAAAATTTAAGGTTAATGGTTTCTGGATCTGCGGCTTTACCGGTTCCTGTTTTAAACAAGTGGAAAAAAATCACATCTCACACCCTTTTAGAGCGTTATGGAATGACAGAAATAGGAATGGCTCTCTCCAACTCTTATACAAAGGAAAGACGTCCAGGTTATGTGGGATTGCCTTTGCCAGGAGTTCAAGTTCGACTTGTTGATTCAAATGGAAATAACGTAAAAGAAACAGGAGAGCTTGGCGAAATTCAAATTAAAGGCCCCAATGTCTTTAAAGAGTATTGGAAAAATCCCAAAGCAACACTGGGTTCATATCAAGATGGATGGTTCAAAAGCGGAGACGTAGCTATTTTCAATAATGGAATGTATAAAATTCTAGGCAGGGACTCTGTAGACATTATTAAATCAGGAGGATACAAAATTTCTGCATTAGAAATTGAAGATGTACTGCTAAGACATCCAAAAATTAAAGAATGTGCAGTTGTAGGTGTTCCGGATAATGAATGGGGTGAAATAGTTGCCGCAAGTATAATTGTAAGTGACAAAAACATTGATTTTAATTCTTTAAAAGTCTGGGCAAAAGAATTATTGCCAGCATATAAAATTCCAAGAAAATTTATTGTTCAAGACGAGCTGCCAAGAAACACACTAGGTAAGGTTACTAAAAAGGTTTTAAAGAAGGCCTTTGACTGACATTTTTCATACGCCCACTTAGCTTTTTCCTAAAAACATTTATGTATTCTTGACGGTCTTTAGGTTTGATTGTTTTTTGAATCATATCAATTAAATATTGATGTGCCCATCTTCTTTTGTGATACTATCACAATTCCCTTCCATTACTGGCCTTATCAGACATTCTGAAAATGAATTCTTCTTTATTTTAATGTTTTTGTCATAAATTCTTTTGCAAACACAAATGATTTAGCTCTTGCATTGCTATTTCCTCCGATAGTTACACCTTTAGAGGCGCAAAATAAGAAGCCCACTTTTTGAAGAAAAGGATTAGACATTGGAATATTAAAGTAATTTGTCAGTACTTCACCATCACTTGTTAACTTAAACATACAATCTTTAAAACTATAGCCATTTTCATTGGTTTGCAACCCTCCTTCTCTATCAAAGCCATGATGAGAATTTTCATAAATTGTTATATCAATGTTAGAATGACCTCTTAGCTTATTGACTAAATTATTACAAGGATCCGAAGGCGTCCAATCATCTAAATCTCCTATTAAAATATGAATTGGAGATTGAGTGAAATCTAGATTTTCAGGTTCAAAAAAACAAGGTGGATAAAATGCTAAATGTGAAGAAAATTTTAATTTTTCACTTATAGCGTTTTTAAGGGGAAGCCAAGCTGAAAACAAAGCGACTCCTCCCCCTAAGCTCCATCCTGTTATGGAGATTTTTTCATTATTTATCAATGGGTGAGCAGATAATTTTTCTAAAGCTTTGTATGAATCGACTATCATTGCAGCAGTTGTGACTTGATTTTGTTTTCCAACAGTGGATTCAATGCCTCGACTCTTAAAACTATTTAGTTCAAAAGTTGCAAATCCAGATTCTTGATACATTTTTAAGTACTCCAGGTGATGTTTTTTCCAACCTAAACTTCCAGCTACACCAATTATCAAAGGATATTTTTTTTTTGGATTCAGAGAGTCAAACGGAACAATTAATTTGCCAAAAACTTTTTGATCTTCTAAGTTTTCAAAATTAGAAATAACGTCGTTTAACGAAAATGGGTTAGAGCTTAAAAAAGTTATTTTTTCTTGATAATTTTGACTTTTTAAAGAAAGAGACAAGAATATAAATATGTATATAAAAGGTTTGACAATCATACTTAATTGACTTTGAAACCTTAAAGTTAACATTCATATTTTAATATTTTGTTTTTTTTAGACAATTCACACCTTGACTTGTAAAATTGAGAAGCCAATAAAATTTAATTGTTTTTTGCAATTAAATTATTATACTGATTCCTTAATCATAAAACAAGATGAAATGAAAAAGCTAATAGATAAATATCAATTCATAATTGGCACGGTAATTATTCTTGCTCTTGTGATAAAAGATACAATAGGTGCAGGTATTTTAACATTTGAAGTTACTGACAATTGGTTGCCTTTTGAACTGACAATTACATTATATATTATTTCAATAGCCTTATTAGGCAGACACATATATCAAAAAAACAAAAGATAGTTAAAACTGAAAACACGTGAAATGAAATTTAGAGACTTTATTTATAATAAAGAGACAAAAGAATCCCACTTAGCTGGAGTTATTCTTTTAATTATTGTCATCTTAATTTGTGGAGCTGGTATATCTAGTAGGTAAAATACTCTAAACCACATGCATATCTTCTTCAGTAAGTTCAGGTGTTTCTAATTTCCTTACATTTAAGAATATGAAAAAGCTAATTCTACTATTAATGTTTATTCAGCTTATTTTTTCTTGTTCTAAAGAATCTGACAAGCTAAATGAAATTATTGAAAAATATGAAGCTGAAAGAGATTATAAATTTAAGAGGAATGAGTCTGTAGAAAACACGATTAAGTATCATCAAGCGGAAGCTGATTTTGCAAAAGAAATAATAGAAAAATTAGAAATGATTTCTGTTGGTGAATTATCTGAATCAGAAATCATATCAAGAGAATTGTTATTGTTTGTTTTGAAAAATGAAATCGATTTTAATAAATACAAAATGTATTTAAATACTATTACCAACGAAAATGCTTTTCATTTGAACTTGTCTAGAATGGGAAACCAAACTCTTGAAAACAAGAAACAGGTTCTGAATTACTTAAAACAACTTGACAGTTTGCCACAACATATAGGATACAACTTAAATTTGTTAAGAACTTCCCTAGACGAAGGAATGGCTCAACCAACAGCAGTTTTTAGTAATTACAATTATAGCTATGATAAACACATAGTTTCAAATCCAACAGAAAGTGAATTTTATAAACCATTTCATGATTTACCAGATTCATTTTCTAATGAATTAAAAGATTCTATTATTAAAGTAGCTAAGAAAAGCGTTCAAAAAAATGCTATAAATCAATATAAAAAAATTAAAAATTTTTTTATATATGAGTATTTTCCAAATACAAGAAAAGAATTAGGAATATCTTCTATTCCAAATGGAAAAGAGTTTTATCAAAATCGAATAAACTATTACACTACTAGTAATCAATATTCTGCTGATGATATTCACCAAATTGGAATAAAAGAAGTGGCAAGAATTAAAACAGAAATGTGTAAAATAATTGATAATCTTGGATTTAAAGGAAGCTTTGCAGAATTCTTAAAATTTCTTCGATCGGATGAGCAGTTTTATCCAAAAACAGCTAAAGAATTATTAATTTTTGCACGCGATATTTCTAAAAGAATTGATGCTGAATTACCCAAGTTTTTTAAAACATTGCCTAGAAAGCCATATGGTGTAGTTTCGGTTCCTGCAGATCTTGCTCCAAATTATACAGGAGGACGATATTATTCAGGTGGTCATAACGAACCAACAGCAGGGTTTTATTGGGTTAACACCTATAATTTATCTAGTAGAACTTTATATACAATTCCTGCTTTAACAGCTCACGAGGCAGTTCCTGGACATCATTTACAAATTTCATTAAATAGTGAATTGTCTAATTCAATTCCAGAGTTTAGAAGAAAATTATATATATCTGCTTATGGTGAAGGGTGGGGATTGTATTCAGAATACTTAGTTGATGAAATGGGTATTTATACAACTCCATATGAAAAATTTGGTCAATTAACTTATGAAATGTGGAGAGCATGCAGACTGGTTGTTGATACAGGGGTACATTCAAAAAATTGGACAAGAAAACAAATGATTGATTATATGGCTGAGAACACTGCTTTATCAATTCATGAAATAAATACAGAAACAGATCGATATATTTCTTGGCCAGGGCAAGCTCTTTCATATAAAATAGGAGAAATAAAAATACGAGAGCTTCGTGAAAAAGCAGAAACTGCTCTAGGTGAAAAGTTTGATATTCGTGAGTTTCACGAAATTATTCTTGAAGAAGGGACTATAACACTATCTATTATGGAAAACAGAATAAACTCTTATATAAAGAAAAAATAAAACTACTATTATCCATCAAATTAGGAAATCTGTTTTTAAAAGCTTATTTCATTACTTGAAGTCTTTTGAAGATATAGGCGGTTTTACTGACGATTAATATTGTTGCATGATTTTACGGGTAAGACTTTTTTAAATTCTAAATACGCTTATATTTGCACCTAAGTTGTTGAAATGCTGAAAGTGGTGTTTAAGTCAATATTGTGATTTTGAATAAAACACTTACCAATACAACATTAAGATGCTCTGTCAAGCACTGATACCATTGACAACGGTCCTATAGCTCAGTTGGTTAGAGTAGCTGACTCATAATCAGTTGGTCCCAGGTTCGAGTCCTGGTGGGACCACCAACAAAAACCGTAATGTCTTTATAAACAAGGTGTTACGGTTTTTTATTTGCTATTATGGCAACATATTGGCAACAAATCATATGTTTTTTGTTACCTGCGCGTTACTAAAAGTCAATAAAAGCCGACCCAAGAGCTTAAATAACCACCCCCACTAGGTCTAAACAAATCCACTTTCCTTTTTGAGAGTACTTCGCTATATGGGTATATTATCCAACTGAAGAAGATATGACTGTTATTGAATTGTTATCGTTCCAACCATTCCTCCGTGAAGTGAACACTGATAATAATATGTTCCTGTTGCGGTAGGTGTCCACGTAATTGTTCCACTTTCTGTACCATTATTTGTTAAACCACTTATGGAATCAGGAGGAATATGATGAGATCAAAAATACCTGATTTAAAAGAAGAAGATATGCCTGTGGTTTAGTTTTGGGAACTTTGATTCTTATAAAAATGATTATAACCACATGGAATATTAGACAAGGTGGAGGAAAAAGAATAAA
>NZ_CEXPNT010000037.1:0-7657 GCF_982709265.1 Candidatus Marivariicella framensis
AGAGATGAATTGACTATTTAAGAAAGTATTCTTGAAATGGAAAATTTATAGTCGTTCAATTACAATTGAACTTGCACCACCACCACCATTACATATTGCTGCACATCCAATTGTTGCATCTTTAGTTTGTAAAACATTAATTAGAGTAGTAACAATTCTTGCACCAGAAGCCCCCAGTGGGTGTCCCATTGAAACGGCTCCTCCATGAATATTAACCTTGTTAATATTGACATCCAATATTTTATTAAAAGCGAGAGGAACAACAGAAAATGCTTCATTTACCTCAAAGTAATCTACATCAGCAGTTGACATTTTTGCCAGACTCAGTGCTTTAGGAGCCGCTTTTGTTGGAGCAGTTGTAAACCATTCTGGAGCTTGAGAAGCATCCGCGAAAGATAAAATTTTCGCTATGGGATTCAAGTTGTGTTTTTCAATAGCCTCACCACTTGCTAAAACTAATGCTGACGCACCATCATTCATAGTTGAAGAATTTGCAGCGGTTACAGTTCCATTTTCTGAGAATGCCGCTCTTAATTGAGGTATTTTTTCAAATTTAACAGATTTGTATTCCTCATCTTCAATAATTAAAATAGGTTCTCCTTTTCTTTGCGGTACACTAACCCCCACAATTTCATTAGCAAAAATTCCACTTTCATTAGCCAATAAAGAGTTTTTATAAGAACGAATCGCATAATCATCTTGCTCTTGTCTTGAGATATCATACTTCTCAGCTGTTTTATCTGCAAAAACTCCCATTGAAATTTCATTGTAGGGATCTAATAATCCATCTTTATGTAATCCATCTATTAACTCTGAATTTCCGTACTTATATCCATAACGAGCTTTTGGAATATAATAAGGAACAGCAGACATGTTTTCCATACCCCCTGCAATTATTAGATCAGACTGACCCAGTAAAATACTTTGCGCAGCAAACATAATTGATTTTGCTCCAGAGGAACAAACTTTATTTATGGTAGTACAAGGAACGGTATCGGAAATTCCTGCACCAAGTGCTGCTTGTCTAGCTGGAGCTTGTCCAAGGTTTGCGGAACAAACATTCCCCATAAAAACTTCATTTATTTTATTGGGATTTACTTTAGCTTTATCCAGAGCCCCTTTTACAGCTGACGCACCAAGATCAGTAGCTGATACATCTGCAAAAACTCCACCAAAGCTTCCTAAAGGAGTTCGAACAGCAGAAACGATATAGACTTCTTTTTTTGTCATTGTATTTTAAGTTAACTCTATTAGATCTATATTTTTTACTGTTAGTAACAGTAAAGAAATCAGCTCTAGTTTTTATCATTGCAAAGGCCTATTGTTTTCCAAATATAATATATAAGTTAATAATTTATAAAATAATTTGGTTTACATTCGCGTTTCGTTGTTCACGCGGCGATAATAACTTAAAGGGTATTAAAAGTATGGTTGCTTTTACTGCCCTTTTTGCTTTTACAAACTCTCTCTATCTTGTCTTAACCAGTTTAGCAAACCTTATTGAAGCAAGAAGCCCTAGTATAGAAAATACAACTAACATAGAAAACACATATTGGTGACCAGTGATTCCAGGGTAAGTGTCAAGCAAGTATCCCATGATAGGACTTGCAAAAACATCTGGGGTATATCCAACCACTGAAATTATCCCTACCGCTGTTCCCATATGCGCTAAAGGAATTTTCCCCTCTTGAAATACTGCGAAATATAGTGCTCGAGCAGCATAGGTTCCTACAGCAATTATAATTAATGAAATGAAAAAAATAACATCCATGTTTGACTGAACAATTCCTGAGGCAAAAATGACTGCTCCGAGTAACATAATAACAAAACCAATAATAATCCATGAAGTTCCACTTGTCTTATCTGCTAAAAAACCAATTATAACACAAACTATGGGTCGAAGGTATAGTTGTAACGCTCCAACTTCAGCAGCTTGAATTTGATCATAAAGCATAACATCAGAAGCGTACAATGAATAGATGTCAGTTAATTTGTAACCAACATATGCAGACATAATTATGATCATTAAAAGCCATACGGATGGTATTTTAATTACAGATTTAATATTTGAAAATGAACTTGTTGATGTCATCTCTTTAATTTTTTCTTCTCCCTCAGACTTCATATAAACAAACACGAGAAGTCCAACTAAAGCAACCATAAAGGAGGTAAAGAAAATAACATAACGGAATGCTTCCTGACGCTCAATTAGAGTGGCAGATCTAATATCGGAGGTTAGAATCAAAGAAAATATAAACACACCAACACTTCCCATTGAAGCGGCAACAAGACCTCTCCCGGCGTCCAAAAACCCAAACGCTTGACCTTGACTCATGGTTCCTCCCCACAATCGTGTAGCCTTAATCATGGCTCCCCAAAACAGAAAAACAGTTGTAAAACCCCAATATCCAAATAAAATTTGTAAAGTTAAATAAGAAGGGTATGTTGCCATAACTAGCCCTCCTATAGCTGTTAAAAAAAGAGATAGGGCTATTAATTTTCTAGGTAAAAATTGATCCGCAAGTACTCCTCCGTATAAATATGAAAGTAAAGCTACTACTCCGTAAACTGAAAAAAGACTACCTAATTCAAAATTAGTCAAGTCAAATACTTCAAGGAAAGTAGGTCTAAAAACCCTGGCTAAAACATAGGGAAGCATATAGACAAGTTCTCCAGAAAGTATTAAAAGAGTTATACTTAAAAATGAACCTTTACTATACCTGGGGTCTTGCATTTATTTTATGCTTGGATTAACAAGATAGAATTTTTTAAGCTAGTAGAATTCAGTTAAAAAACTCTCAAATATTAGTATTACCAAAAAATATAAACAAATAGAAGCATCCCTCCAATAATAAAACTAAGACAACCAGTAAAGAAACATCCTTTAAAAACATCCTTTTCTCGAATCATTTCTTCAGCCATATTCTAATATTAAAAAGATTATTTCATATTCACGTTCTGAATAAACTGATAATAAAATTGAACAATTTCAATATAATTTTTTGAAGAAATATGTTCGTTAATACCATGAAATCCAGTTGAATTATTTTCATTTATTGAAAGGGGAACAAAACGATATGCATTTTCAGAAATATTTACATAATGCTTGGTGTCTGTTCCACCACTAATTAGCCCTGGGCTAACAATGATATTGGGATATAATTGTTTTATAGTTTTTTGAATAATCTTGTATGAATCTGAAGTGTAATCTGAGACTTTGGATGGCTCATTAATATTTCTAACAGCCTCTACAGTTATTCTATCATCTTTAATGGTTTCTATAATGTGATTTTTAACCTGATCAGTTGTCTCTCCAGTCATTACTCTAAAATTAACTGTTGCGGTGGCTCTAGTGGGAATAACATTATCTTTTACTCCACCTGAAATTATTGTAGGAGCAGTAGTAGTATGCGCATTTAAGCCTTTTAAAATAATGGATTTAAACAACCAACTGTTTGCGAAAACGAACTTTCCTAAGAATGATAATTCTGGACCAACTGAAGCAATTTGTTCTTCCAAAACAGGGATGCTTTTATATGGGAATTGAGAGTTTTCCAGCTTTACTATCGCTCTCGCTAAAGAGCCTATTGTGTTATTTTCTGGAGGGGTTGAGGAGTGACCACCTGGGGTTGTAATTGATAGTTCATAGGTAACATAACCTTTCTCTGCAACATTAATAACAGCCATGGTTTTATCTAATCCAGGGATTAGTCCATTTACAATAAAGCCCCCTTCATCTATCACAAACTCTAAATCTACCCCTTCTTCTTCTAAGTAAGCAGCAATAGATCCAGCACCGTTATCTCCTCCAATTTCCTCATCATGACCAAAGGCTAAATAAACTGTTCTTTCGGGTTTAAAGCCATCTTTAAGTAGCATTTCAACAGCCTCCATTATACCTAAAACACTCATTTTATCATCCATTGTTCCACGACCATAAACATTACCATTTTTGAGTTCTCCTGAAAAAGGACCTGCTTCCCAGTCATTAAGAGTCGCCTGATCAACAGGAACAACATCAATATGAGACATTAGTAATACCGGCTTTATATTTTCATTTTTACCTTGCCATTTGTAAAGAAGACTGTATTTAAATGTTTTCTTTTCAATTGAAGAATGAATTAGCGGAAATACTTTTTCAAAATAGTTATGAATACCAGTAAACTCAAGACTGTCTGGTTTGCCAGGAAATTGATATGAGATAGTTTTATATTTAATTGCTCCCTGTAACCTTGTAACAGCAGTTTCTGAAACTTGAATTGGCTTTATAGCCTCATGCTGAACTTGATTACTAGAGAATATGAATGTCTTCAAAGTCATAAACACTAACACTAAAAGCATACCTCCTCCTATATACAGCAGTATTTTTTTCATTTGATTATTGTTATTTAAGATTCGTCAAGATATTAAATTTCATTAATAAAAGCCATTCTAGTAAAGCAAAGAATCACTTAGACCATATGGTATAGCCACTTTCAGATTTTAAAACGCTCCATTGTTCATCTGCTTGATAATTCCCGTTTCCTATTTTTACTAATAAATTATCATCAATTTTGGCAACATAATAGCCATCAGAACCATTAACCGTTTCAATAACTTCAACACTACTGTTAGCATGAATACCCTTATTTTTTCTAATTTCAATTAACTCTTCAATATTCTTTTTAAGAGCTCCTGTACTATCTGAAAAAAGATAGTGATAAATCCAAATCATTGGAATTCCTGGATGAGTCAACAGGTAAGCATATCCGTTATTGATTTCACTAATATTTTTAGAATAGAGGTTGTCACATTCGGGTCTGTTAATACAGCCAGTATCATGATTATCTAAGAAAGTAATTGATTCACTTCCATAACCATCAAAGTTTGCTAAGGCATGATTTTCATTTAAAACCTGAAAGTTTTTATCAATTAAAGCTTCCTTTAATTTATATTTCAAAGCAAAGTCAAAAGCAGCTGACTTCTTAGTAGTTTGGTTAGAAGTTGTAGCTGTGGTCTCATCTATCCAGGATTTTAAGGCATTTACATTTCCATCCCAATATTCACCAACTGAATAATAATAGGGAGTAGACTGGTTATATTCTCCAATATACTTAGCTGGAAACCCCTTTGCAAAATCATATCTCCAAGAGTCAAACCCCAAGTCTTTTAGTCTTAAAAGATAATCTTTAAGCCCTTCTTGAACCTCAACACTTTTATGATTTAAGTCTCTAGCACCTCCCCATCCTTCACCTTCATCTGTAGCGCCACATGGTTCTGTTCCAAAAGCATCAGGATTTGTAAACCCTTCATCATTTATGCAAATAGATTCACACGACCATGCAGGTTCAGTAAAATCAGTCCATGTTGATGTGCCTACTCGGTGATTAAAAACTAAGTCTGCCATAGCATGCATTTTTCTAGATTTGATTAATTCTAGCAGTTCTTCTAGCTCTAATTTACTTCCATGAAGAGAGTTAAAGTCAAATAATTTTCGAGGATGATAGCCCATTCCCTCTCCTTCACTTGAAGGAGGAAGCCAAAGCAGATCAATATGCGCATTGGATAGTGTAATTAATTGGCTGCTTACAAACTCATAGTAAGAGGCATTATTTGAAATTTTTGAGTCCGAAAAACTATCCCACCAAAATGCTTGCATCATTACATCATTGTTTGGGTTATTGTCTTGATAAACACTTATTCCTTTATCTACAAAGACAGAATCTTCTAACTCAATATTTTCCTTGCCACCACAACCAGTAAGAAAAATGAAAATCAACACTAATATTTTTTTCATAATAGGAAGGAGATTAATAAAATTACTATTTAGTAATTTATTCATTTTTTTTAACTAGAGCAATTAATTATAATAATTACAAACTATACTCTCCTAGGCTTTTAGGGAAAGCTTCTGGGTCTCCAGCTAAATAATAGCGAGGATCATCAACAGCTTCAATAATAATATCTTTAAATAGAGGACTGGATTTATATAATAACAATTTACAATCTTTACTTAAATGTTTTAATAATATTGATTTACTCTCATTATTATATTTAACGACCAAATTAAATATAGATTCAATGGCAGAGTGATCACATATTCTTGATTCTACAAAATCAATTTCTATAGATTTAGGGTCATTCCTAACATCAAATTTATTATTAAATTCAGCAATGCTTCCAAAAAATAAAGGTCCCCATATTTCATAAACTTTAGTCCCATTACTTTTAATTCTTTTTCGAGCTCTAATTCGTTTAGCATTTTCCCAAGAAAACACTAAAGCACTTAATATTACTCCGGCAATTACAGCAATAGCTAGATCAAAAATAACTGTAAGTGTAGATACAAGAATAAGTACAAAAAGATCTGTTAGAGGTATTTTATTTATAATTCTAAAACTTGACCATGAAAAGGTGCCTATCACAACCATAAACATAACACCTACAAGTGCTGCAATTGGAACTTGCTCAATTAAACTTGATGCAAATAATATAAAACCTAAAAGAGCTAAAGCAGCAACTATTCCTGAAAGTCGACCACGACCACCTCCTTTGATATTAATTATTGATTGTCCAATCATGGCACATCCACCCATTCCACCAAAGAATCCAGTCACTATATTCGCAGTGCCTTGAGCGATACACTCCTTATTAGAATTTCCCCTACTGTCAGTAAGTTCGTCAATAAGGTTTAGTGTCATTAAAGATTCAATAAGTCCAATAGCTGCAAGAATTAATGCGTAAGGAAAAATAAACCTCAAGGTTTTAAAGTCAAATACAATTTTTTCAAAAATCGCCCATTGAAATTGAGGCAGCCCCCCTTTAAGACCTTCACCCCCTCCATCACTAATAAAACTTCCAACTGTTGCTATATTTAAATCACCAAAAATGACAATGGCTGAAACAACAAGAATAGCAATAAGTGCTTCAGGAAGTTTTTTTGAGATAATTGGCAACCCAAACATTATTAACATTGTAAGCCCAACAAGGCTAATCATAATCCATAAAGAAGCACCTTGCATCCAAACAACTTCACCTTGTTCAAGGGTTTTAAACATACCTAACTGGGAAATAAAAATAACTATTGCTAACCCATTTACAAAGCCCATCATTACTGGGTGAGGAATAAGGCGTACAAACTTACCTAACTTAAATAGGCCTGCTAGAATTTGAAAAATACCCATAAGAATAACTGTTACGAAAAGATAATACAAGCCTAAGTTTTCACCATAAACCCCTAAATTATTTCCTTCAGAAACTAAACTTACCATTACAACTGCTAGAGCTCCAGTTGCACCACTAATCATTCCGGGACGACCTCCCAGTAAAGAAGTAATTAACCCAACCATAAAAGCAGCATAAAGACCAACTAGAGGATCAACTCCTGCAACAAAGGAGAATGCAACCGCTTCAGGAACAAGGGCAAGGGCAACAGTTAGACCACTTAAAATATCATTTTTTGAATTAGAAGTCCGCTTTTTTATTAATTCTAACATTATTGTTCATTTAAAGATCGGCAAAATTAGACCTATATTTAAGTTGAACAACTTATATACCCTCTTTATTTTTATTAAAAAATAGTTCTAAACAAGTGCCAAGATTTTGACTAATTTTATATTAAACTTAATTACAAGAAAAAACCCCTCACTTTTGTGAAGGGTTTGATTTAGTTAATGTA
>NZ_CEXPNT010000038.1:0-7642 GCF_982709265.1 Candidatus Marivariicella framensis
AGGTTTGTTTATAAATTATTCCAATCAGGTTTTCTTCAGGATCTGCAAAATAACTCGTGTTAAAATACCCTCCCCAAGTGAGTGTGCCTTCACTTCCTCCAGCGCCTATTTTGAGGTCTTTTTTGGGTAAAATACCAAATACTAATCCCAGTGAAGCATTTTCGTTTTTAGGCATTTGGTTTTCGTATACTAATTCACAAGTTTTTTTTCCAATAATCTGATAATCATTTGCCTTACCATTATTTAGGAATAAGGATAAAAACTTGGCATAATCTTGAACCGTACTAGATAGCCCTGCACCTCCTGAAAAAAAACTTTTCTCCTTTAGGGGATAATTAACATCATATATCGAAGTGTTGAATACAGCCCATTCTTCACCACTTCTTGTGATTACAGGAACTAGCCTATTGTGTTTTTCTTTAGGAAGCGTGAAATAAGTGTCGTCCATTTGCAAGGGGTCAAAGATTCTTTTTCTCAAAAACTCAGGAAAGGTCATCCCAGACATAAGTTCCACAAAATGTCCTAAAACATCCAATCCAAGACTGTAAGTAAATTTTTCTCCTGGCTCATGGTGCAAAGGTTGTTTTGATATAGCGTTGGTGATTTCTGCCATATTTTGATCAGGAGAAAAAATATCACGCAATCCTTCTTTCCAGTAAATTGATCGAATCGCAGGGTTTCCATCAATTTCTCCATAACCTATACCCGAGGTATGTGTTAACAAGTGTCGGATAGTTATTTTATTTATAGAAGACGTTGAAGTAAAGGTTGAATCTTTTGAATTAAACTTGTCTAAAATCTCAATCTCTGAAAAGGACGGAATATATTTTGAAATAGGATCATCTAAAAAAAATTTGCCTTCTTCCCAAAGCATAAGTACAGCCAAAGAAGTAATTGCTTTTGACATGGAGGCAATTCTGAAAATATCATTATCATTGAAATTGCGATTATTTTCAGGATTGGCAATACCAAAAGACTTTTGATAGACCGTCTTTCCGTTTCTAACCACTAGTGCAACTGCTCCAGGAATCTCCTTAGTTTCAACTGCTTTAATGAGCATAGTGTCAATTCTTGAAAGCCTATCATGAGACATTCCTTGCTTGATGTTTGGGTCACTAGTTATCTGGTTACAGGATGTAAATAGGAGAATAATAAGCGCTGCAATAAGTGAGTTTCTCATGAGTTTTATTTTACTCAATATATAAAGAATATTCAAGTAAAAAACCCTTATTCTTTCCTTTAGTTAGTCTTTGTTTGTTGAATAATGTCACTATTTTTATCTCAATAATCAGCAAACTCTTTATGTTATTGACTCTACAGAGTTATCCCTAAATTCTTGTTGAGTATGTGCGACTACAGAAATTTAATTGGCTTTAGTTGGTTTAGCCTTTTATAGAAAGGGATTTAGTTTTAAGTAATTCACTATATTTGTAATTAAATAGAATAGGTAAAATAAAATTGGAATTAGTTGCAAAAGCTGAGAAAACATTTACAAACTAAATAAAATAGTTATATCCATGAAAAATATTCGGAGAGAAGTAATGAAAACCTTGGAGAAAAACATTGATACGTTCGTAGATAAGTTTTTAATTCCTGCAGAAAAAATTTGGCAACCAACAGACTTTTTACCAAACTCTCAGAAAGATGATTTTATTGAAGAAATAAAAGAAATTCAGGAAATTTCTAAAGATTTAGATGATGATTTTTGGACGGTATTAGTAGGTGATACAATTACAGAAGAAGCTTTACCAACATATGAATCTTGGCTATTAGACATAGATGGTATTTCGCAACAACCAGATAATGGTTGGGCAAAATGGATTCGTGCTTGGACCTCTGAGGAAAACAGACATGGGGATACTTTAAACAAATACTTATATCTGTCTGGAAGAGTAAATATGCGAGAAGTAGAAATTACTACACAGCATTTAATTACTGATGGTTTTGATATAGGAACTGCATCAGATCCTTATAAAAACTTTGTGTATACAAGTTTTCAAGAATTGGCAACTTATGTTTCACATAACAACGTAGCGAAGATCGCAAGAAAAAAAGGACATAAAGCATTAGCTAAAATGTCTAAAATTATTGCTGGAGATGAAATGCGACATCATACTGCATATGTAGAATTTGTAAGACAAATCTTTGAGATTGATCCAAGTGAAATGATGCTAGCATTTCAACACATGATGAAGCATAAAATTGTGATGCCTGCCCTGCATTTAAGAGAATCTTTTGCTGCTAAAGGAAGTTTGTTTAATGATTTTTCTACAGTAGCTCAAAGAGTCGGTGTTTATACCGGTTTTGATTATATCGAAATATTGAAAAAACTAAATTCAGCCTGGGAAATTGATAGAATTACTGGTTTAACAGCAGAAGCAGAAAAAGCAAGAGATTATTTATTAAAATTACCAGACAGATTGTATAGAATTACAGAGCGAATTGTAATTCCAGAAACAAGATTTCAGTTTAAATGGTTAAACCCAAAATAATTATTAATAAATTTTCCTTTAGCTTCTTTTTTATTACTCTAAGAGATAAATACTAGTTATTATTAAAGCCTAAAAATAAAACCTGGTAAGGGTGATTTTTTCAATAATTTCGAAATCTGTTATTAATTTTTATAAAGTGATGTATCTAAATGTCTAATAAAAACATTAATAGTGAATAAAATTATTGTTGAAATCTGCTGTAGTTCAATAGCTTCAATAAAAAATGCAGTCGAGGGAAAAGCTCATAGAATTGAGTTATGTCAAAATTTACTAGCTGATGGCTTAAGTCCATCTTCTGAATTTTTGGAGAAAGCGTCTTCAGTTTGCAAGCTGCCAATTCATGTGCTGATTAGACCTAGATCTGGATGTTTCTACTACAACACTAATGAGATTGAGCAAATAGGAAAGGATATCGAACGAATTAAAGAATTCCCTATTCAAGGAATAGTAATTGGAGCATTAAACGAGAATAATTCTTTAGCCTTAGAGCATTTGAAAAACTGGAGAGCCATGTGTCCAAATCTAAATTTCACATTTCATCGTGCTTTTGATGTTGTAAAAGATCCTGAAAAAGCTTTGAATCAACTAGTCAATATAGGATACGATCGTGTATTGACTTCTGGACAAAAACCAAAAGCAATTGATGGATTAACATTATTAAAAAAATTAAATTCTAAATATTCAAATCAAATATCTATAATGCCGGGAGGGGGTGTTAACGATAAAAATGTTTATAAATTCTTGAATGCTGGATTTAAACAGATTCATCTTTCAGCTAAAGCTCATAGCGAAGTTACTACTGAAGATCCAATTTCTAATCTTGAAATTATTAAATCTGTTATGTCTACAGTCGCTTTGTTTAAATAAGCTTTGAATACTGCTTTTAGTCATTTTTTTATGTAACCATCCAAAAAGTAAATGAATAATGTGTTTAATTATCATTGATAATTGACACTCGAAATTTATTAAAAAGTTCCCAGAGTAAAATGTGTTTACTTACCATAATCTAGTCTATTTTTTGTTAATTTGTTTAAAGTCATTAAACCTTTGAACTCCAAATAGGTCTTACTAATAAGTTTTAATTCATAAACCAAATACAAATGAATCTTTTAAATAAAACCATTTTTTTATTCCTTTCATTTTTACTAGTTTCATTTATGCATGAACCTACCAATCAAAATTTCCAAGGTAAAGCATATTATTTTTCAAAATCTAAATTGGAACTTGGTAATTGGGGTGCAAGAATGAGTGAGGCCCAAAAAAAACAAATGCAAAGTCGTCTTAGCAATAGACTAGAAAAAACCTTCATATTAAGTTTTAATAAAGAAGAATCAATATTTGAAGAAGAAGAAAAAGTAGATGCGATTTCTGGAGCAACTGACTCTTGGGGAAGTAACTTTTCAAGAGGCAAACAATACAAAAACATAAAAGAAAATCAGTTAGTTCAAACACAAGAATTTTATGGTAAGCGATTTTTAGTTAAGGATAAATTACAAAATATAGATTGGAAAATGGAATCAGACTCAAAAAAAATTGGACAGTATATGTGTTTTAAAGCTACTGCCTCTGTTCCAACAAAAGAGTTGTCATGGTTTAATTTTTCTTGGGGTGATTTATCCTCTGAGAATGATAGTATTGACATTCAAATGACCGAAGTAGAAGCATGGTATACTCTTCAAATTCCGCTAAAACATGGACCAGCAGAATATGGTGGATTACCAGGTTTAATTTTAGAGGTAAGTGCCGGTAATACAACAATATTGTGTTCTCAGATCTTAATAAATCCTAAGAATTCATTTGAAATAGAAGCGCCCAGTAAAGGAAAAATAATTACTAAAATGGCATATCAAGCTACCCTAAAAGAAAAAATGCTTGAGATGAGAAATAACAGAGGCAGAAGAAGAAGAAACTAACTGCTCATACATATTAGCATTTAAAACATGAAAAAAACCTGGTTTATTTTCCATATTCTACTTGCTGTTTCCTCATATGGTCAAATTAATTTAGAGGGTGTAGTTACTGATAGTTTGAAAAACCCTCTTGAATCAGCAAGCTTAGTCGCAATTAATGAAAAGACAAGCAACATGGAATCATTTGTTGTTACTGACTTATCGGGAAAATATAAACTTCCACTAAAAACAAACACCAGCTATAAAATACAAGTAAGTTATTTCGGTTTGAGAACCATTGATGAGGTTATAAAAACCAAGGAAACAAATCTTTCTAAGAACTATGTAATGTTAAAGGGAATTCTCTTGGATGAGGTAATTGTCAAAATACCAATAATTGTAAAGGGGGATACAATTATTTATGATGCAGATTCATTTAAAAATGGATCTGAGAGAAAATTAGAAGATATTATAGATAAACTGCCTGGGGTAGAAATCAATGAAAATAATCAGATTGAAGTTGAGGGGAAAATTGTCAATAAAATAACAATAAATGGTAAAGACTTTTTTGATGGAGACACCAAAATTGCAACAAAAAACATCCCCTCCAGTGCAGTTGATAAAATCCAAGTTTTAAAAAATTATGCTGAGGTTGGACAACTAAGCGGAGTAAGAAACAATCAGAATAATGTTGCTATTGATATAAAGTTAAAAGAAGGTAAAGAAAGTTTTTGGTTTGGAAATGTTACTACAGGACTAGGAGATTCCCCAACAGACAACTTGTATTTACTTCAGCCTAAACTATTTTATTATAGTCCAAAGTATAGTATTAATTTTATTGGTGATCTTAATAATATTGGCGAGGTTGCCCTTACAAGAAGAGATATTAGAGGTTTTGGAGGAGGCTTTAGAACGCCCAGTAGGCAAAGTGGAACTAGTATAAATCTAGGAGATAATAGTCTTAATTTTTTGACCAATGGAAGGAATGCTCTGAAAACTAAAAACAAATTAGCTACGGGTAACTTTAGTTATTCTCCAAACTCAGCCTTGGATCTAAGTGGATTCATGATTTATAATACCACCCAAATTCTTTCAAATGAGATCAGTTTAATAAGATATACAGATTCTGGAATACCAGATGAATCAAAAGATCAATCTGGAAATGAAAATTCAAGCCAAGGCTTATTAAAGCTCAGTGCTTCTTTCAAACCAAACTTTAACAATCAAATGGACTACGATATTATAGCTCGTGTTTCTAATGATTCTCAGCAGCAAAATATTTTTTCTTCAATTATTGGAAACACAAATCAAATTAACGAAATAACTCCGTTTACAATAAATCAAAATTTAAATTATTACTACACTTTAAATGAAAATAATATTTTTGCTTTTGAAGCCCAGCACTTGATTAAAAATGAAGACCCATTTTATAATGTGGTTTTACAAAATGATCCAAATGCAGATGATGCATTCGATTTAACAGCAGAAGCCTTGGGTCTGAACAGTTCTTTTACAAACTATGATATCGGTCAGAACAGAAAAATAAAATCAAATCAGTTAGATGCAAAATTGGATTACTATAACATAATAAACCCCAAAAGTAATATCAATATCACCCTAGGGACCATATTAAGTCTTCAGGAATTTAATTCCAATATTTTTCAATTTTTAGACAATAACTTTAGGTTTTCTCCTACTCCAAATATTAATCAAGGAATAGTTTCAAATGACACAGAATATAGTTTTAGTGATGTTTATTTAGGTATTCATTATCGATTTAGAACTGGTAAATTTACTTTTACTCCAGGCCTTTCAATGCATGCTTATGGAAACAGTAACACCCAGTATAGTGAAACGATAAAAGACAATTTTTTAAGGGTTTTACCTGATTTTGAAACTCGAATACAGCTTAAAAAAGGTGAGTCTCTAACACTGAGCTATAATATGAAAAATCAGTTTACGGATATAACTCGTTTGGCACAAGGATTAGTTTTTAATGACTACAACAGCATACAATATGGAAATCCAGACCTACAAAATGCTTTATCTCACAACATAAGTCTATTCTACAGTAGCTTCAATCTTTTTAACTATACAAATGTATTTGTAAGGGCTGCCTACTCAAGTAATATCGATCAAATAAGAGGATTAACAAATTTTGAAAGTGTAATCAGAACAAGTACGTTTTTTAATTCGAGTTTTGCTGATGAAAACATGAATCTTTTTGGTCGTGTTCAAAAAACGTTTGGAAAAATCAGGACAAGTTTAAATACAAGTTTTAATTACAGTAAGATAAATCAATTTATTCAAGGTATACCTTCACTTAACGAAGGATTTACTCAAACGTATACTCCTGGAATAAGAACAAACTTTAGATATGCTCCCAATATTAGTTTAAGATATAGGTACTCGATAACAACTAATGACCAGGGAAATAGAGAAACAGAATTCGTCACAAAAGCACCGTCTGTTGAGTTTGATGCATTTATCCTAAAGAAAATGACTTTTCGAACCAATTACAGCTATACAATTCAGGATCAGGGTACAAGTGAACCCCAGTCATTTCAAAACTGGAATGCATCATTCTCGTACATAAAAGATAAGGACGCTAAATGGGAATACGAGATTAAAGCTTCAAACATATTGAATATTGATACTCAAGTCAGAAACAGCGCCAATAATATTTCTGTATTTAGTTCAGAAACATTTATTCAGCCAAGATTTATTACTTTTAGGGTAGTATATAGACTCTAAAGTAATATTCTCCTTAAATAATTGAATAGAAGGATCTTGAGGAATTAGAAAGGATCATTTCTGTTTTGTTGTTGTCTAAATTCAACTTCATAATAATTGAATTTTGTTTGATTTAATAAAGCGTTATATTTAATTGTAAAATTAACATTGTCCATAAAAAGATAGCTTATTCTATTTTTACAATCTTATTTAATACCTTATATTCAAAATTAAAACATTTAAAAAATTGAATTGAATAGAGTAAAACTAAATCTACAGATATTAATATTCTTATCGTTGCCAACTATTTGTTTTTCCCAAGAAAATTATTTTGAAAACATTTCCGGTATAAGCTACAGAATCCCAATGGTTTTTATTGAAGAGGGTTCTTTTGTTATGGGTAGTCCAAAATTTGAACTGGGTCACTTTGGTGACGAAGGTCCTCGGCATGAAGTTTCTATTGATGGGTTTTGGATGAGTCAATATGAGGTTACTTGGGATTTGTATAACCTTTTTGTAAGCAGGGAA
>NZ_CEXPNT010000039.1:0-6142 GCF_982709265.1 Candidatus Marivariicella framensis
AAAACTTCCAACACTAGTAATTAAAGATGATGAAGCTTTATTTTGCATAGCATCAGTTAAAATATTTAAACTTGCTCCAAAAGAACCAGATCCATTTGTTGATGTTCCTACTCCTCTTTGAAGCTGAATACTTTCAATTGAACTAGCAAAGTCTGGAAGGTTTACCCAAAATGTTCCTTGTGATTCAGAATCATTAAATGGTATACCATTTAATGTTACATTAACTCTAGAAGCATCACTTCCTCTTACGCGTATTCCTGTATAACCAATACCTGCTCCTGCATCACTAGTTGTGACAACACCGGGTAAATAATTTAATAGAACTGGAATATCCTGACCTAAATTACGAGATTTTATATCTTCTTTATTAATATTAGAATGTGTTACTGGATCAGTTTTTTTTGCTCTAATTGATGAAACTTTTACTTCTTCCAACATGAATACTTTAAGCGAGTCTGTTGATTCTTCTATTTCTTGTGAAAAACCATTTAAAAATGTTAGAAATAAAAATGCTCTAATTACTATTTTCATTTAAATGTGTTTATTTAAATAAAAGGGGCAGTTATTTTATGAATTAAAATTAAATCATTACTTCCTTGGCAGCATTACCTGCCCAGGTTCCATGGGTATAATCTCAGCCAATATGGCACCCCTTTGAGACATCACAAATATACAAATGAAAAGTTGTAGAAAAAAATCTATGACTTTAAAATGAGCTTATCTATAATTTCAACTGAAGTTTTTATTCGAGTAGTGACGTCTCCTGAAATTAGTTTATAAGGAAAGTCATACAAATCAAGAACTTCTTTAAAAACATTTAACATTTTTTCTCTATCATTTGGTCGATCTCTTAGGTAATCATTTTGCCATGGAATATCAACATCTGTGAGTAAATAATAATCATACTTTGAATGTTTTGCTGCTTTTAATATTTTAGAGGAACAATAACCATTAAAGTGAGTTTGAGACCATATTTGAGTTACAACTACATTAGTATCACAAAAAATAATTTTATTAGAATTTTTTATAAGTTTATTCTCAAGACTCTTCTGGCCTTCAATAATAATTGGTAGGTCTTCCAAGGAGCAAACCTCATTATTTCTATCCCATTTTTTTTGAAGATAATCCCTTGCAAACTCAGGAACACAATTAGTATTATAATGTGCTGCTAAATGATTTGCAAGAGTCGTTTTCCCTGAAGACTCAGGGCCAAATAAAACAATTTTTAAGCATTTATTCTTTGACATATGAAATTTCTTTTTTCCAAGCGACATAGCCAGCTAATGCAATCAGAGTAAAAACCAAATATTGAAAGCTTGTTATAGTTAAACCCTTATATAAATAAAGTGGTATTGAAATAATGTCTCCAACTATCCAAAACAACCAGTTTTCAATTTTTCTTCTTGCCATCAACCACATTCCAACAACAAAAATAGCTGTTGTGACTGTATCAACATATGCAATCATGTTATTCCACATATTAAAAACATTATATACAATAAAAATAAAAATAATTGCAAAAATGAATAAGAAAAAAGAGATCTTATATTCATATTTATTCATTTTTGAAATTGGATTTATAGTTATCCCATTACTAGAGCGAGTCCAATAATACCACCCATAAATACTTATGAAAAAATAATATGCATTTATAAGCATATCACCAATTAATCCCCAATAAAAAAGGAGATAAACATATATGGAGGTTGAAATCATTCCAGTTGGATATACCCAAATACTATTATTTTTTGAAAACCACACACTTAAAAAACCTAAAATAGTAGCTATAATTTCCAATGAAATATTTAAGCATGTGTACTCACTATATGGTTCAAATAAAAATTCTAGAATAGAAGACATTAATTATTTTTATAAGTTAATCAAAGATATAATATGTATTATTATTTTTTAAGTGCAACATTCACAATGTGAGAGTCTAAATTGATAGACGCTAAATCATAGAATTTATATTGATTATTATGAAAAACACTAGCCCGACTAGCTTTTTCTGAATTATACGGCTTATCAATATTTATTTGTTCTGAAAAGCTAATTCCAGGAGTCCGGAATGCTTTATAAGTTGCTTCTTTTGCGGTCCAAATAAAAGTTAATTCTTCAATTTTTCCAAGCGCAGAATTTTCTTTAATGTTAAGAAACTTAGGGCCTATTTTTATTATTTTCTCTCGAAATGATTCAATGTCAATTCCAATCTGAAAATCACTTAAACCTATTCCTGAAAAATATTTTGAATGTGAAATTGATATATATTTTCCAGATTTTAAATTAGGAGCTCCATTTGAGTCATAATAAAGATCACTTTCTATAATGCCTGCAATTTTCATTAATTGTCGTATTGATAAAATTCCCTTTCTATGTTCTTTACTTTTCAAGCTATTCAATCTTTTTCTAAGAGATTCGTTAATTACAATTCCCTTTTCCAAATTTCTTTCACTTTCATCAATTTTCCATAAATAGATTTTAAAGTTTTTAAAAATAGTTTTTGGAAAAAATTGCATTGTTAATTGGAAATTTTGTGTGTATTTTTGTATAAATTTTATACACAAATATACTATGGAATTAAAAGTAAAAGCTAACTATTCGCCTTATAAAGTTAAAGACATGAGTTTGGCAGAATGGGGCAGGAAAGAAATAACATTGGCTGAAGCTGAAATGCCGGGTCTAATGGCTCTTAGGAAACAACATGAGAAAAATAAGCCTCTCAAAGGAGCAAGAATAGCTGGATGTCTTCATATGACAATTCAAACCGCAGTTTTAATTGAAACGCTAGTTGAAATGGGAGCTCAAGTAACTTGGAGTTCTTGTAACATATTTTCCACCCAAGACCACGCTGCGGCTGCCATTGCTGCTGCTGGAATTCAAGTATATGCATGGAAAGGAATGAGTGAAGAGGAATTTGATTGGTGTATTGAACAAACATTATTTTTTGGAGAAAATCAGGATCCACTTAACTTGATCCTTGATGATGGTGGTGATCTTACAAATTTAGTTTTGGATAACTACCCCGAATTAATTAGTGCTATAAAAGGTCTCTCGGAGGAAACTACAACTGGGGTGCATCGTTTGTATGAAAGAATGAAAAAAGGAACTCTTCCCCTTCCAGCAATAAACGTTAATGATTCTGTAACTAAATCAAAATTTGATAACAAGTACGGATGTAAAGAAAGTGCGGTAGACGCAGTTAGAAGAGCGACAGATATAATGCTGGCAGGTAAAAGAGTTTTAGTAGCTGGTTATGGAGATGTGGGGAAAGGAACAGCGGCATCTTTTGCTGGTGCTGGATCTATAGTGACCATTAGTGAAATTGATCCAATATGCGCATTACAAGCTGCAATGGATGGCTTTGAGGTCAAAAAAATTATGTCTGTTATTGATAATATTGATATACTTGTTACCGCAACAGGAAACAAAGATATCATTGGGAAAGAAGCATTTCTTAGAATGAAGGATAAATCTATAATTTGTAATATTGGGCATTTTGATAACGAAATTGACATGAATTGGCTAAATACAGAGTATGGACATACGAAAACTGAAATTAAGCCTCAAGTTGATCTTTACACACTTGATAATGGAAATGAATTAATTATTCTTGCCGAAGGACGCTTAGTTAATCTTGGTTGTGCAACTGGTCATCCAAGTTTTGTGATGAGTAATTCATTTACAAATCAAGTATTGGCTCAATTAGAATTATGGCAGAATCCTGAAAAATATGAAAACAAAGTTTACATGCTTCCTAAGCACTTAGATGAAAAAGTTGCAGAACTACATCTTGAGCATTTAGGTGTTGAATTAGAGTCTTTATCTGAGGACCAGGCTAAATATATAGGTGTTACCGTAAAAGGGCCTTATAAGCCTGATTATTACAGATATTAATTATAAATAAAAAACCCTTCAAATGTTTGAAGGGTTTTTTATTTATAATTAAGTTATATGAATTTATGCTTCAAAAGGAGCTACAGAAACATACGATTTATTATTTCTCTTTTTAGAAAACTCAACGACACCATCTATTTGTGCATGAAGAGTATGATCTTTTCCTAAATATACATTTTCTCCTGGATTATGAGCAGTTCCTCGCTGACGCACTATTATATTTCCAGCTCTTGCTGCTTGACCTCCAAAAATTTTAACACCAAGACGTTTTGATTCTGATTCTCTTCCATTTTTCGAACTACCAACTCCTTTTTTGTGTGCCATGATTAATTATTTAATACTTTTAATTTAAAACCTTTATCAGATCAGCTTTTTTCATTTTTGATATTCCAGTTATTCCTTTTTCTTTTGCAAAAGCCTTAAGTTCTGAAACACCCATAGATGATAAATCTTTTTTTGGAGAGCTTGATTCAGAAACTTTTTTTGATTTAGCTTTTGAAACAGGTTTAACTTTTAAAACAGATTTAGGTTCTTCAGCTTTTTTCGAAGGTTTACTTACTGAAGAAGAAATATTTGAAATCTGAATTTCAGACAAATATTGTCGATGTCCATTTTTAACACGGTATCCTTTTCTTCTTTTTTTCTTAAAAACAATTACTTTATCACCTTTGAGGTGACTAATAATTTTAGCATCAACAGATGCTCCTTCTATAGTCGGGGCGCCAACTTTAACTTCTGTACCATCATCTAAAAGTAAAACCTTATCAAAAGAGACTTTTGATCCTTCTTTATTTTGTAAACGATGTACGAAGACTTTTTGATCTTTTGCAACTTTGAATTGCTGCCCTGCTATCTCTACAATTGCGTACATTTTATGTTATTTCGGAGGGCAAAGATATGTTTTTTAAGAATTAATCAAAACAAAAACAACTACTTTTATAACTATCTTTTATCGATAGAATATTTTCCAGGTCCTATTAGGGCAATTGCTGCAAAACCTGCAAGATATAATAATGGTAATTCTTGTCTGTTAAACGGATCACTTACATGAACAATTAATAACGCTACGCACATGGTTACAATGGGTAGTAATGAAGCCCATCTTGTTTTAAATCCAAGTATAATGAGTATTGGAGCAATAAATTCTGCAAAAACAGCTAATATGAGTGTGGGAACCGAACCTATTCCTAGTGGATCTCCAAACTTAACTTCGTCAGCAAAAAGTCTATTTAGTTTTCCCCATCCATGAGTTAACATTAATAAAGAAAAGGAGATTCTCAGAATAAGCTTACCGATATCAGATGTTTTCATAATACTAAATTTTTGTAAATGTAATAATTAATTTTTCTTAAAACTTTTAAGGTACCATTCAATAGTTAATTGCAAGCCTTTATCAAATGTTGTTTTAGGAATCCAACCCAGTTCATTTTTTAACTTGGATGAGTCAATAGAATATCTAAAGTCATGACCTTTTCTATCGGTTACGTATGAAATTAATTTTCTGGACCAACCATCAGGCCTTGAGAGAGCTTTGTCTACTTCTAATATCAATTTACTAATAATATCAATATTATTTAACTCGTTGTTCCCTCCAATATTATAAGTTTCACCATTTTTTCCATTATGAAAAATTAAATCAATTGCTTCAACATGATCTTTAACGTATAGCCAATCTCTTATATTCTTTCCGTCTCCATATATAGGTAAACTTTGATTCTTAATAATATTATTTATCATCAGCGGTATAAGCTTTTCTGTAAACTGGTGAGGGCCATAATTATTTGAACAATTTGAAATAATTATTGGCATTTTATATGTGTGATGGTAGGCTTTAACAAAATGATCTGAAGATGCTTTGGAAGCTGAGTAAGGAGATCTGGGATTATAAGGTGTGCTTTCTAGAAATGACCCCTCCATACCTAAGCTACCATATACTTCATCAGTAGAAACATGATAAAAACATTTATTAATAAAATTATTATTCCAATAATTTCTTACCGAATCTAATAGATTTAAGGTGCCCATTACATTTGTTTCAGCAAACTCTAATGGATTGTTAATTGAATTATCAACATGAGATTCAGCAGCTAGATGAATAATATTATCAATTTCATATTTAATAAGGATTTGAGAAATTGCATTTTTATCTCTTATGTCTATTTTTTCAAAAATATAGTTTTGTGAATTTTGAATTTCAGCCAAATTTTTAAGATTAGAAGCATATGTTAATGAATCAACATTAATTATT
>NZ_CEXPNT010000040.1:0-5878 GCF_982709265.1 Candidatus Marivariicella framensis
TATTCTTCCGCATAGATTTCATTGTGACCTTCCTGAAACTCTAATCAAAGAGGTTGTAAAATGCAAAGACAATTCGCAAGTTAAAGAGGTTGGGATAGAGTGGTGTATTGAACAAAGCAAGGAGATTAAAGAACATGGCGTTCCTTTTTTACACTATTATTCAATGGGGAAATCGCTTAATATTAAAAAGATTGCGCAATCAGTTTTTTAGTTAAATAAAATTTTAAATTAAAAAAGAATTTTTTTATAACATCTAAGGACGAGAGTTTCGACATATTAGACTTTGAAAAGAAAATGTTAGCCGAACATCTAGATGAAAGAAAACTAGGTATTGACTGCTTTGTTGATTATTTTATTTGGAATTCTAATCAAAAACTAGTTGATAACATAATTGTCTTGATCTTCTGCAGACCAATTAAATAAATCTTTAATGTATTTTGAAAAAAAATATTTCATCATATCTAATTGGTAATAATTATTACAAATAAAAAAAGTAATTGGATTTCATGAAGCTAATATGAGTTATATAGGTTTCTAAATTGATGTTTTACAAAAATATGAGGAAGAATTAAATGATTATTATAAAATTAATTGATCAAGAAGTAAACTAATAAATTGCAAATTCTTTATTTTTTTTTTACATTGTTAATAAAATTCAAACAATTGAAAATCAAATATTTAATAATATCTCTTTTTTCGTTGAATGCCTTTTCTCAAGTTTCAGTAGGTGGAGTTGTTCAAGATGAAAAGACGCTTACACCTCTTGAAGATGTAAGGATTCAGTTGAGACCAGTAAACCAAAAAGGTGCTGGTTTTTGGACAGGCACTATGACTAAAAAAAATGGAAAGTATAAGGTTACTACTTCAATGAATCTTCCTGCAATGATATCGTATAAAAAAGAAGGTTGCGGAGAAAAATCAATAAAATTAAAAGAGGGGGATAAAGTTCCTTCAGTAGTATATTTAAAATGCACTGATAAAGCTATAAAAGCTATAATTATTGAACAAACCCTGGACACAGATGGTGATGGTTTGGTTGACAAAGAAGATAAGTGTCCTAAAGAAGCCGGTTCGCATGAGAATGAAGGCTGTCCATCTGATACTGATGATGACATGGATACCAAAGCTCAGGCAGATAAAAAAGCACACTTTTCGTTAATGAACAAGTTATCTTCTAAAATATTTTTTTCATTAAATGATTTTATGGTATCTGAAGCTGAAAAAAGTAAATTAATTAAAATTAAGAATTTTCTTCTAACTAATCCATCTGTCAAAATTAATATTGAAGGGCATGCATCTCGTGATGGTAATTTTGAATACAATATTATTCTTTCAGAGAAAAGAGCTTTTATGGTGAAAAAAGTTTTAATAGAATTAGGTATTGATTCTTCTAGACTAAACACAAAAAGTCATGGGGGAGATAAACCAATTCAAAGTAATTCCTCATCTCAAGGAAGATCTAATAATCGGAGAGTTGAAATTAGTATTCAGTAGTTTTTATATAATTAATAAAAAACAAAAGCGTAGATAAATACATTCTTTTTTATTTTTTAATTAAGTATTTTATGTATCAACAATTTTACTCTGCTAGGGGTTAAGAAAGTTTGCTTATATGTTACAGATTTAATTTTTTCTTTAGAGTAGTAGATTGGAAAATACTTGTCTTTAGCCCAATCTGAAAAAAGATTACTGTAAAATGGACTTTCTGGGTTACCAGATTGACCAGGCGTATTTGTTGCCACAGCATCATCCCAATCTCCAGTATTAACTATCATTCTAAAACTAGCTCCGCTTGATTGGTTAAGGTTTCCTCCAGTAGATCCTGGTGTATAGGCATTTCCACCTCTAGGTAAAGGTCCTAGATTTAACTTACTAGCAGTTTCTTGATTAACAATCTTACCCAATGCATGATTTATTTGAATATGTTTAAACTTTTCTTGACCATAATTCCAGCTTTCAATATTTTCACCTAATCTAGTTTTAAGATTATCAATACTTTTAAGAAATGATTTTTTTAAAAATTCATTTCTACCGGTAATTGGATTTGCACCAAAAAAATCTTTAGTTGGGTTTTGAATCCAGTCAATTATTTTTTTTAATTGAATTGATGTTATGTATTTCTTTCCTTTCTCAGGAACAAAATTATTAAAAGCTTGCTTTTTTATTTCATTTTCCCATGAAACATATATTGTAGCTGCAACTGAATTAGATGTTAATCTAAAATTCCAATTAAATAATCTGTTTATAATTTCATTTTCATTTTCGCTAAACGGTATTAATTTTAAAAATGGAACTAAAATTTTAGCAGGTAACGACATTACATCAACTTGTAGTTTTTTCATTTTTTCCATATTTAAATCATTGTCATTATTTAAAACCTCATTAACTCGATCTCCTCGATATGGGTCTGACCAGGAATAGCCAATTGCGTTCCAGTTTTTATAGTTTTCGGAAGTTACATTTTGATTTGCAGTTGCAATAAATCCTTTTTTAGGATTGAATTCATTTGGTTTTTCAATAATTGGTAAGTATCCATCCCATTCGTATGATCCATCACCAGGAATTGGAACTAAACCACTAAATCCATTGCGTATTGGTGCAATTCCAACTGCTTGCCAACCAATATTTCCTTTTGTATCTGCCCATATCATATTTTCACCAGGAATATTGCTGAAATTACAAGCTTCTCTGAATTCTTCCCATGTTTTAGATTGATCCATTCTAAGAGAAGCAAGGTAAGGAGAGCCCCCTGGCTCTAACCAAGCACACTTAACTCCAAAAGCTATATTTTTTTCTTTATTTATATAAGTCACAGGGCCATGATGAGTATAGTTAAGTTTCACCTCTTTAGGATTTTGTCCTTTGATATTTACAACTTCAATAATAGTTGTCATTTTTTTCCACTCTCCATTGAACATATATTCTAAATGATTGTCTGGATTTAAATTATATTGATATAAATCTTCACCATCAGTTCTAAAAACAGTTAGTCCCCATGCTCCATAATTATTGTGACCAATCGAAATTCCTGGTATTTCGGGTTCACCACCTCCAATTACATTCCATTTAGGTGAAACAAGATGAGCCATATATCTCAGTGACGGAACAGCAATCTTTCTATGAGGATCATTGGCCATATAGGTATTTCTGTTTGATGTTTTAGTTCCACTAACAACCCAGTTATTACTTCCTATAGCAAGAGAATCTTCTTTTATCTCTAAAAAGTTATTTACTACTTGAGAAGAAGTAAATTCTTTTTTAATAGTATTAGCTCCAAATAACAATGGCTTTCTAAAGGAAAAGTAAGGCTCTAGTATATCTTCAAATAAAAGATCTTTATCAATTTTTGCATCTAGCTTTAAAAGGGGGTCTTGAGGATGAAGCCATAATAATTTTTTAACTTCTTTTGCTCCAATTGCTGCAACAGCTCTTCCTATCTGTAATTCCGAGCCTATATTCCCTAGAAGTCCTTGATGTCTTGAAATAACAACTTCTGGAGTCCAAGATTCTGGTGTTATTCCAAGAATTTTAAATGGAAGTGGAAGTGATTCAGGATTTTTTTTCACTTCTTCAATGTATGTATTTACACCATTTACATATGCTTTTATAATTTCAGATCCCTGAGGATGGTAATGATTTAATTCAACTTCAAGGTCTCCTCTGTATTTAAATAATCGAGTTCCAATATCTCTTTTAAGTTCACTTTCTCCTAAGATTTCAGCTACAGTTCCTGTTGCTTGTCTTCTCCAAATTTCAAATTGAAATAACCTGTCTTTAGCTGCTAAATATCCTTGAGAAAAAAACAAATCATTTTGATTTTTTGCATATATGTGATTTACACCCCATTTATCTCTCAAAACTTCAACTACTTCGTCGATTTCCGTAATTTTTATATTATCTTTTTTTATATTGTTGTCAAATGAATTATTACAAGAAACTAGAATTAAGAGAGCTATTGCTGTTATTGATTTTTTAATGTAAGTATTCATCTCAAGTTATTTTAATAACATAAACTAATACATATTTTTTAATATGAAGTCCTACAAAAAATATTTTTTAGAAGGTTTAGTTATATTTTTTAGTGTTTTTCTTTCTTTTTATGTTGGAAATCTCAATGAAAAAAATGCAAATATTGATAAGAAGCAGCAATACGTTGACGATCTGATCGGTACATTAAAAAAAGATATTATTCAAATTGAAGAATTGATGAATCAGTTATATAAATCTGAGGAGTATATCAATGACATCCAAAATGACATCGATTCTAATCATGAATTAATAAGTGATAAAGAAGTTATAAATAAGCTTATCGGTATTGAAGTTGGTTTCTCTTTTTTTCCACAAGACGGAATATTTAATCAAATGATTTCAACTGGGACTTTTGAGTTGATATCAAGCAGGGATTTAAAAATGAATCTTCTTGAAATGTATAATCATCAAAAGGAAAGAAATATTGCTCAGTCTAAAGAAATAGATGAATTTAATTTGAGTTTTAGAAATTTACCGTATTCTAAGTTTAGGATACGATTTAATTACAACTTGCTTGAGGGAGATTTTTATGGAAGTCCATCATTAACTAGTTTTAAGTTTGATGAAAATTTTTATTTATCTGACGAGTTTTACGGAATCCTTTCACAAGCTAAATTGTATTCAAACATGTATAAAAGATTATTAAATGATGTTTATAACTCCTATAAAGAAACTCTACTTCTTTCCAAAAGTGAGTTAAATAATTAGAGGTTTATTAGTTATTTCTTTCCATAATTGTTTATGTTTTGAACATAAATCTATTATTAAAGTCTTATATTGAAATCAAAATATTATGAAAAAACTATTTACACTTGCAGTTATCATGCTAGGCATGAGTGCAACAGCCCAAACAATTACTGATAAAAGTGGATACTCAATTGATGTAACTGATTATGAAATGATTGAAATAACTAAATCAACAAATCCACTTCAAGGGGTTAAAATAGTGGGTGATGGTTATGATGAAATTATGATAAAAAAAGGTGCGAAAATTCAAGATGGTGAGAGAGAAATTACAGATAAGACTACAGAGTTTGCTAAGAAAAATGCATTTTGGAAATCATTTATGAAAAGACGTGGTTTCACCTTTAAAGATGAAAGCACATCTAAAAAAAAGATGCTTGGAGCTGATATTACTGAAACACTTTTGACTTTTGTAATTGAAGAATAATTTGTTAATTGGTTTCTTCAATAGATAATTTTAATATATCAGAGTAAATAAAAAATAGCAACAATATATTGTTGCTATTTTTTTGTGACCTCGGTAGGATTCAAACCTACAACCTCTTGATTCGTAATCAAGTGCACTATTCAGTTATGCTACGAGGCCGTTATTAACGCTTATAGTACTTAACAAAGGTTTATGAAGTAAAGTAATAATTTTGTTACCACGATTGTTACCACATTTGTAAACTTTTTATCATTTACTAGGCGACAAATATAAATATTTCATAGTGTAATCAAAGGCACTAAACCTTATTTATCAATAACCTTATTTGTATTACTATTTATAGGACGTATATCGTTTTGCAATTCACCATCTCCATCACGTGTTATAATATCTACTACTTTAGGAAATATAGGTTGTTCAACCCAACCATCATCATTACTTGTATGTTTTAACCTGGTTACTAGATACTTAATACCTACCTGTAATAGTTTAATTTTTTGGTTATCATCTAGTTTACTTATATCTATACTATCTATTACATTATCTATTATGTAATGTAATTTATGTTTCACTTCTTTTTAATTTCTTAAATACCATATGCAATGATAATTAATTGCAAATAACTATTTTTGTTAATTGGTTCTCCTTTAAAAAATCATATATGAAATCTATGAAAAA
>NZ_CEXPNT010000041.1:0-5594 GCF_982709265.1 Candidatus Marivariicella framensis
TGTAGCCTATATCATCTACAAAGATCACAATAATATTTGGTTGTTTATTTTTACTGTTGACACAAGCTGACATTGTTGTCAGGTAAATTGTCACAAAAACGAATAAACGAATTATTCTGATTAAATTCTTCATTTTTAGTTGTTTAAAGGTGTTACCAAATTTTCTACCATAATTTTAATTTGTTTTAAGTTTTATCATTTATTTTTTTATCATTTTTTAGAAACTACAAACGTTATAGATTCTCCTTTAATAAAAGTTTTTTCTTTTTTAAATTCAATTTTTCCAAAATCATTCAATATAAATGAACTAAGCATCAAATCTCCATTTTTAGAAGTAAGAATCACTGTTTTACCCAAAGCAGAATCAAGCACTTCTAAAGTTCCATATTGATAACCATTAGACCAGAAAAAAATTCCGTTTTTAGCGTTAAAACTCATGGAATGATCTACGGCAGAATATTGAAAACCAGTATAGGCTAATATGCCTGCCCATGCTGCCATAGCTCTAGCGTATCTATGACCGTATTCTCCTTCATTAAAGGGGTTTCTTTTGAATCCGTCATAACGATTTCTAATATCTTTAAATATCTGTAATCCATTTTCTACTTGACCTTCATAAATCATGTGAGCGGCTGTACTGTACTCAAAACCTGTCATTAACTCAGTGTAATAAGGAAATGGGAAATCTAATAAAGTTCCTTCTTTTGGGTACGATGCCATAACAAGTCCAGCCTCATCGCCTAAAGCAAAGCTTCTAAAGGTGTTAAAATGTTCATTAAAATTATCAACATAATTATATTTCATAATACTTTTCAAGGTAGTTTGTACATGCTCTTTATCTAAAACATAACCTAAACCAGCTGTATGCGATAAATACTGCCCCACTAATTGGTCAACCAAACAACCTTTACCCAGCTGCGCTACTTTACTAGCCCCTTCTGGAATATGATGTTCATAAAATTCTCCATTAAAAAGATTACCATCTATCCATTTACGCCCTTTTTCATAAAGCCCTCTACATTCTTTGGCAAAAGCCTTGTCTTTTAAATGATGTGCCATTTTTTCTGAAGCTTTTAAAGCTCCTAGATACCAAGCTGCCATTTGAGGGTTAGGGCCTACATAATTAATATCCATAGTATTATGTTGACTGCCTTCCATAACTCCATCTTTATTTACATCCCAAATACCAGTCCATGCAAATGCCATAACCTTTTTTATATTTGGCCACATTTCTTTCAGTTTTTCATCATCACCAGATAGTTGCCAGTCGCGATATACTTTTATAAGCGTTCCCATTTGCCCATCCGCTGCCCATTTTTTAAAGTCTTTCCCTCTTTTTTTTATAGGCAAACCAACACGATGACTTTGACCTCCATTGTCATTTACACTGTGCAAAAATTCAACTTCCCTGAATTTGGTAGCCAAATCACCAAACACAAAAGGTGTGGTAGACTCATAATTCCAAACATGAGTACAGGTTCCAAATCCCCAACCAGAAGATTTATCTGCACCAATTTTTGTTCCTTTAATACTTCCTGTACCTTCAAAACCAAAAGGTAATCCATCGGCAGTACGAAATACCGTTTGGCTTCTTAAATTATTCAAATTGAACAATCCTGCTTCTTTCAATACATCTGGTATATCACTGTTAGCTAAGCTACTTACAAAATCTACTGTTTTATTTTCCAATGCTTCTAAACTTGTGGCTGTTTGCTCTGCTACGGCCCAAGCATCTTGGTATAAAGTTGTATAATAATTACCAACAATTTCTTTACCGCCACCGCCATTATGTGTTCCATGATCCCAAGCTCTACGATTTGGAAAATGCCAAGTCAACATAAATGTTACCGTTTTTGATTCTCCTGGCTGCAACACTTGCTTAACTGCTAAAGTAGCTGGAGGTGTTTCTATCTTTTTATTGTCTTTTACATTATGCCCTCCAATAAAAGTTGTTTTACCATCATTTTTGGTTACTTTTTTACTTTCAGGGTGATCTGTTAACTTCCCATCGGCAATAAAATCGTCCCAAAACTCACGAAACGTCCAATTCCAACCTAATCTTGCCCAAGAAGTTCTATAGCTAATATCTCCATTTGAAGTGGTCGTTAGTGCCATGGTTCCCCAATTCGTGTCTTTTTTATCTACGCCTTCAGAATACATATACAGCCCTTTTACTCCATTTGATTCTTTATAATCATTATAATTATCTTTAGGCTTCCCTGTCCAACCGTCAACGCCAATATAGTTAGGCACCATACCTACCACTGAAGTTTCAATAGGCTTATTTGTGTTATTTGTAATCACATAACGTAGTACAGCAACTGGAATACCACTTTTATCTGCATCACCCATAATAAGAGGATTAAACGCTTCTAAACGTACATCTACAGGCACATCTTTATGTTTAAAATTAACTTGCGCTAAAGGGTATGCTGCCGAAAACGTGGTTTCTTCAAATCGTGGAAAACCAGAATTTACAGCATCTGCTCCCCAATCTCCGTAATAATCTTTGGTTGAAACAGGTCCTTCTAATACTTTTACAGCGGCTTCTTTATTTTGTTCTTTATAGTATAAGGCGAAAAACGGCCCATTGGCAATGGTAGGTTGTACAAACTTAAAGGCCGGTAAATATCCTAATGCACCACGGTTCATGATTTCCCAATCTCTTAAATCTCCTTTCCCTCCAATGGACACTGTACCCGTACCTATCCCTCCAAGAGGCATAGCAACTTCGTCAATATATTTTCCTTCATAGGTTTTTAATACAGGCCATTTTTTATTTAATTGTTGTGCTGACACCACCGATGTACATAGCACGAAAAAGATTAAGGCTTTTACTGATAGTTTCATTTTGATTTCAATTTTAGAATTATTTCGTTTTTCATTTTATTATTATATCAAAAGTTATTCCTCCTAGCTTTTTTTAAAACCAAGTTTCTATTTTAAAGTGATCTTGTAGAGATAATTCTTGTTCTTTAAAGCTAATTTTATATTTTCCGTCTTTATAGTTCCCTATGCTATCTATGAATGTATTGTTTACTGTTATTTTTAATTCTTTTACTGTATGTTTTGGAATAATAGAAAATGACTTAAGTTTTAATTTTCCATATTCTATTTTAAGCATATTTTCTTGGCCTTCATTACTTATTTTTTGAATAAATGTCCCCCAACTTTCTGCTGTCGTAAAAGCACATTTAAAATCTTCAGGGTGTATTTTTGGATCAAAACCTAACTCTCCTTTTGGACCATGGTAGTGATAGCCACAAGCAGCCAAATACGTACCATAAGAAGCCATAGAACGTGCATAATGACTAGAACACTCTACTTCATCGTACGGATTTCGTTTGGAACCATTATAGCGTTCATGAACTGCTTTCATAATAGACAAACCCTCAGTTAACATATCCTCCCATACCAAGTGTGAGGCAACTTGATATTCAAAACCATTCATACATTCATCAAAATACCCTCCTGGACCAATCCAAAACTCTGAATTATCTGGGCGTTCTGTCATACCTGGGACAGCTTTATCATCGCCTCCAAGTGGCCAAGTGGTCATTATTAATCCTGCTTCTCCAGGCATTACGTATAGGCGATCGCCTTTTATTTCTTTATGATCTAAAGCATATTGTCCTGCATCAGGTGAGAAATTATATTTCCAAAGTGACTTTAATGCCGAACGAGTTTCTTTTTGCGGCAAGACATCAGGTAAATTTACTTGATAGCCAAAACTTTGCCCTAATACCTGGTCTATATGACATCCTTTATTGGTATTGATTGAATTATAATCAGGAGGAAGGTGAATAAAATAGTTGCCATTGAACAATTTATCAACCATATTCTTTTGCCCAATTGGAATGATTCTATTACAACTCGTTGCAAACTCATCATCACCTATTTCCAAAGCCATTTGTTCACAAGCTTTAAGAGCAGCCAAATAGAGTCCAGTAATCCATCCCATAGGGCCATACCATGCAGAATCTAAAGTATGTGGTTGTTTTCCTTCTATTAGCCCATTACCATTGTCCTGGGCTATAATATATCGCATAGACTGTTTTACTTTATCCCAGATTCGGGTTAAAAAAGCGTCATCAATTGACATTTGATGTTCTCTATATACTCTTATGATAGTCCCTAATTGACCATCAATAGCAAAAGCGCCACCAGTAAAATTATCTAAATTTTCTGCTCTAAAAGAAATAGTTCCTTTATCGCTATATCCAATACTATAATCAACTTTTTCTCTCAAATTCCTTTCTAAAGAAGGGAAAATACGGGCCATCCCTTGAGCATATTGCCAAACATGTGTACAGGTTCCTTCACAACAATCAACACCTTCCCAACCCCAAAATCGACCATTATTAAACAAATGGCTAGTTTGTGTTGCTAAACAATCTATAGATATAAAAGAGCGATCTAAAAACCAATAGGGTAAGGTAGAATTGTACCAAGTTTCGTTCCACTTTAAAGTTGTACTTGAAAGTTTTTCAAAATTTTTAGACACATAAATTGCTACCTCATTAGCATCATTATAATGTAAAGCGTAATTACGTTTTAAAATATTAAAATCTTTTATCTGTCCCATTACTCCAGAACCAGAAGCATCAATATTGTAATGAGGAAAATACCAGCTTATTAAAAACGTAATGGTTTTACTTTCGTTTGGTTGTAATTCTAAGAGTGTCGATACACTTCCTATCAAAGATTGACTTAATGAGGTTTCAGCTGTAGTTTTTTTATTTTGTTCAAAAACAAATTCTTCGTCTAAATTAGGATTGGCATTACAGGCTTGATTTCCTAATAAAGAGATAGCCATATTTCCATATCCTTTTCTTTTTTTTAATCCTTCGCCTGAAGCAGTCATAAACACCGTCGTTTTTCCATTTTCAGAAATAACAATATTTTTTCTTCTTCCGTCAATATCATCTGTATTAGGGCATACAGTATTTTCAAGCCATCCACCTATGTTTAATTTTAAAGTTTCTTTGCTATTGTTTGTAATTTTATACGAAAGTACAGTTACGGGGATACTAGAGTCTTTAATATTTAAAGGTATAAATGGCGAATATGCTGTTAAATCAACACTTAGTGGAGTATCGTTTTTTTTATAGGATACTTTTGCTATAGGATACTCGCCTCTAAATGAAATAGTATCAAACCCTTCGCTATCTAATCTTAATGTATTAGTACTATCTGCTTGCTGATACTGAACTGAAAATCCATTTTTTACCTGAAAAAGATTGTTTTCTTTTGATGATGTTCGAGGTTTTGGATATAAACCTCCCATGCTAAACTCATCTAAACGCCATCTTTTATTGACATCTGGGTGATTTGGACTTGTTGGTGCTTCTCGATTATAATTAGATTGAAAAATATCCCAAAGCCATAACCTTCCATCTCCACTTATATAAAGTTGTCCACAACCAACTCCACCAATTGGCATTCCTATGTATTTTAACTCATCTTTCAATGAAGAATATACTTCTGGAATACCTCTTTCCGTTAAAGATTTAACCCATTCTAGAGACAACATTTTATCTGCTGGAATTAAATGGCCATATTTTGTTTTGCTTACGAAATCACAAGCGGACAAA
>NZ_CEXPNT010000042.1:0-5132 GCF_982709265.1 Candidatus Marivariicella framensis
TGAACTAAAATTAGATAATCCTAAAAAATAAATAAAACAGATATAAATTGTATCTAGAACATAAGGTGTGAAAGTTAAAAAAGTTGGTGTACTTGGTGTAAACTTGGTGTAAACACTTCACATAACATTTATAAATACTTATTTATCAGTAAGTTAAATAAAATTAATATTTACTGTATCGGTAAGTAACTGATTAGCAGTAAAATTAATGCTTACCAAGGCATGCCAAAAATGTCGGGTGAATGACAATTTATTACACTTATAAACTAAAAATATTTAATTAACATTGTTGTGTATTTTAAAACATTTATAATGAAACAGCCTGAATTAGGTAAAACAATTATTGAATTAAGAAAACAAAAAGGATTGACTCAGGAAGAGTTGGTTGAAAAATGCAATATTACTGTTAGAACAATTCAAAGAATAGAGGCAGGTGAAACTACACCAAGAACCTACACAATTAAAACGTTACTAAATGCTATGGGTTTTGAATATGAAAAAGTATTTGGAAAGGAATATAAGGCAGGGAAGTTTGATAAAATACTTAGAATATTTCCAAGTAATTTGAAGCAAGTCTTAATAACTTCATTTATAGCTGGAATAGTTTACTTTATTTTTGGTTTTGCAGAGACAGTATATTACGCAATATCTTTTTCTCATTTATCTTCTGAAACTAATTGGTCTGATTTACCAATGAATACCTATGAAAGTTATTCAAGCAATACGACTTACACTCTCATAAAAATAATATCAGTTATATCATTTAGTTTTTTTATGCGAGGATTTGTATTAATGGGAAGTTATTATAAAAATTATTTAGTCGAGATAATGGCTTTTTTGATGATAGTTATTAATATAATTTTTGAAACTTCAGAAATAGTATCTATCAATTTTGATGATAGTTTATTCTCTTTTGTTTTAATATCTAAAGCTTTTACATTTGGAATTATTATGATTATTTTCGGAGTTGGAATTTCAAGGCTAAAAACATTAGGGAACTTGTCTAAGGTAACAGGAATTTTAGAGATTATAACAGGAATTTGTTTTGCAACTGTTTTTCTATCTGTAATTGGTATAATTACTTTACTGCCTTTAGAATTGTTAGAACTGTTATTACTTTATAAGGTAAGTTCAAAAATTAAACCTAATTAAAGGGTAGGAACGATTACTATTCAATAATTGGTAAATCTTCTTCAGTAAGTTCAGGTAAGAAAAACTAACACCAATGAACTAAAATTAGATAATCCTAATAAATAAAACATATATAAATTGTATCTAGAACATAAGGTGTGAAAGTTAAAAAGTTGGTGTACTTGGAGTAAACACTACACATAACATTTATAAACACTCATTTATCAGTAAATAGCAAGATTTTATAAAATTAGTTAAAGAAAGTAATTCAAGTTCAGTACCTAATTCCTAGATCAAAACACGCATCAGAAATAAGTGAAGGTTTGCTAATATTAATAGAATAGGTTACATTTAAGTAAAATAGGTAAATTATGAAAAAACTACTATTTATTACTTTAACAGTTCTTTTTATTTCTTGCTCACAAGGAATACATCCAGATTTTGATGCCAATGTAGAGTCTGTTAAAACATTTCTAGAGCTACAAGGGACAGAAACTGACCTCCAAGCTCAACTTGATCTAGTTCATGAAGATCTTTTGTGGCAGCCTGCTTTTCATGGTTCTCCCCAAATTGGGAAAGAAGAATTTGGTGAATATCTTAAAGGTTGGCACGATACAATGGAAGGTGTTGTTTATAATCCTGTAAATTATTTACCTGGTGTTTTGGCCGAAACTGGTCTGCCAGATGGGAGTGTGAGATCGTACGGAAAGTGGACTGGAATTCACTCTGAAACTGGCAAAAGTTGGGAGCTAACCTCATATCACACATGGGATTTTAAAGATGGTCTTATAATTTCAGGAGGTGATTATTTTGACGCTGGTGGCCTACTTGCTTCACTTCAAAAAGTCTACCCTCCGCCTCCGCCTCCAAAAGAATAAAAACTTTTTACATTCCATTAAAGTTATTAATTTTAATTTATTGGCTAAAAATGGTTGGGTTATTCAGGTCCAATATTTAGCGGGTTTAAGCTCTCGTATAAAGTATTGTTTATTGTAGATGTTTAATATTGCTGCATTATTTTACTAGGAAGACCCTCTAATTAAGTTTAGAGTTTCTATTTTAAAAGTTAATAAAATGTTGCTAAGTTTTTAGACTATTAGAATCAATACTTTCAATATGATTTAGTTATTTTTTAAAGACCGAACCAATAATAAAATGACTGACATTAATGATTTTCTCATAGTTGCTTTTTTATAAAAAATAAATACACATGAGTTTTGATCAAATTTATTTGACACGATTGTATTTTTTCAAAACATCAATAAGTAAATCATGAGGAAGAGCATATGCTTTATTTCCATTAATTCCCTCCATAGTTTCAGCTGCAATCATAGCGTTTATAATCGCCTCTTCTACAACTTGAACTGTTGCTTCAAAAAATGGAGTAATTAAATCATTTGAAAAAGTTTTTACTGTTGTTGTTTCATCTCGATTAAAAGCATTTTCATTTGCAGTTGAAAAAGCTAAGAAAATATCTCCAGAACCATTACTTCCCCTTCCTCCAACTAGTCCTATTCCCAGAGGAATTCTTTGTGAGATTCTTTTTAATTGATGTGGAAGAAATGGGGCATCAGTTGCTAATATAACAATGATAGATCCATCTCCTTCAGTAATTCTTGACTTTGGGGGTCCTTTGTAGACAAAATTTAGAGTATCTATTAACTCGAGACCTACTGGCACTCCAGAGATTGTTAAATTTTTTTTACTTCCAAAATTTGATTGAACAATTACACCCAAAGTGTACTTTGAATCTTTAATTTTTATGATTCTTGAAGAAGTTCCTGTCCCTCCTTTAAATCCTAAACACCTCATTCCGGTTCCTCCACCGACATTTCCCTCATCAATTTTACCTCCCGAAGCATTATTTATAGCTTCTCTAACATTTTCCTCTTTAACATGAAAACCATATATATCATTTAAAAATCCATCATAAGTTTCACCAACAACTGGATAGGTATACCACCAACTTTCACCATTATACCAATCGGTATCTACATACCATTTTAAAACTGCATCTCTAACAACACCCACACTATTTGTGTTAGTTATCATAATTGGAGTTTCAAGAAAACCTGATTCTGTTACCCAAGTTGTCCCTGTCATTTCGCCATTACCATTTAAACTATACCAATTAGCGTATACTGGACTAAACTTCTTTGATCTACCCCTAGGGAATATAGCAGTAACTCCAGTTCTTACAGGTCCTTTTCCAATAATATTTGTTCCACTATTAGAGATAATAGTGCTATACCCTACTTCAACACCTTTTACATCAGTTATGGAATTGTTTATCCCAGTTATTCCACTAAAAGGAACTCCCAAGTCTCTTGCTCTTGGTTTTTGACCATAAGATTGATAGTAAATCATTATTATAAAAACAAAAACTATTCTTTTCATTATTCTTGAATTTTAGCGTATTTATCTAATGCTTTTCCAAACTCCTTAATTGCAAATTTTGTAAAAAAATATGTTTTAGGCTCTCCATCAATTCGTAATTCAACTGGCGAATATTTACCACTTTTAATTTCATACATTTCATTTATCACAGTTTGCTTAGTTTTTAAAACATAAAACATGTCATCGCAAAGAGCTTTTATTCCATCGATGCTTTTCAGAACTGTTGATTTTTTTCCATTTCGAATATAGTTAAACTCTACTCCTTGGGTCCATATTGAACCATCTGAATAAAATGCAATTTCAAAAGTTCTATCTCCATCAGGACCAACATATGATTCCCAAATTAAATCCTGTCCAAAAGAAAAAGATGAAAAAAATAAAAGAAATATGAATATTCTATTCATGATTTAAAATAAATAATTAAAGTTATATAATTTTAACACTTAAATTTACTTACCAAACAAAAAACCTTCTAGTAACTAGAAGGTTTTTTGTTTATTTATGTTTCTTTAGAAGATTATTCTTTAGGATACTTTCTAATTCTTTTAGTTTTATTTCCATCAAAATACTCTACATACTTTTTATCTTTTAAAATTTGAAAATATTGTGTTTTTTTAGTTGTTCCAACAATTCTCCAATATACTCGATTTTGTTTTATATCATATTTAATTGATTCAACTCCAGATTTAAAGCCGCCATCGGGTATTTCATAAAACATTAAACCATTAGAATAAGTAAAGTAAAAACATTCTTTATTTTTTCCTTCACACCATTTTCCATTTAGATATTTATTTGGATCAAAATCCTGATTAAAGGTTAAAAGAACTAATAAGGTAAGTAGTGTTTTCATTTTTTTATTCTATGTTTCGAAATTAGGTATAACTTTTTATAAAAACAGTAAGAAGAATATTACGCATATTGCTAAGTTAAACAATTTAAAATCAATTAGTTTTATAAGACAAGTATGTTGATAATTCTAACTGCTCAGTACCATAAAGGTCAAGGACTTGTGAGGCCCTAAGGGCTATATCAAATAACAATACTTCGTCAATTTTACCTTTAAACCTGAGGATCAACAGAATTATGTCTCCCAATTCTAAAACTTTAATTATCTACATTTCCTTGTGTGAAGTTTTATTGAATTACTGATTTTCTATATGTGATAGCTACTCTAAAGCATTCGAGTCGTAAACCACCACCTTCTTCCAAAGGTGTTTCGCTTCTTCTATAAACTTAAGATGGGTTAGATCGGTTTGATAAGCCGCTTCTGCTTCAATAGAAGAGAAAGTAATTAAATACAAATATGTATAACTACTGTCAACCACTTCGCGTTCACTTTTTTTTGCAGGTTTTCCTAGATGAGACTGCACTCCTTGCGGATTGGTTGCCATTAATTTTTGTATTGCCGTTTCAAATGCAACACGATCTTTCTGGCTTTCGGGATTATTCAACCAAAAGAGCACTGTGTGAATAAGCGGTTCTTTGATTGTTTCTGTTTGCCCAAAAGAAACAAGCGGAACAAACAGTAAAACAAGAAGTAGCTTTTTCACAGTGATGGATTTTACTTAAATGTAAGGAAATTAAAAATACCTGAACTTACTGAA
>NZ_CEXPNT010000043.1:0-5102 GCF_982709265.1 Candidatus Marivariicella framensis
TTTAGACCTAGTGGGGTAGTTATTTAAACTCTTGGAACAGCTTTTTTAGTATGGATTATATATGGATAGAAAGTGCAATTTAAAGCTTAAAAAACGTGACTAATTCGGCACTAAGGAAACGTTGTTTATGAATACACCCGTGCCAAAAGTCCCATCATAATTCCCCGCCTTTATTCCAATAAAGATTGTTCCATTCGAGGTTAAATTTGAACTGGCAAACGTGACGTCTCCATTGGAGTCAATTAAGGAATCAGAAGGCAAGGGACAGCCATTGGTTACAATGTCAAAAATTGATCCTTCAAAGGAATTAACTCCACAATTTTCATTGTTTCCAAAACTTTTCACAAATATTTGAGCGCCATTTGATGTGTAATCATCTCCACTGGCACTCTCAATTGGATCATCTGTTCCAAAATAAATCTCAACCCAAGAATTTGCTGTTCCTCCGCTTCTTAAATAAATATCGAATCTATAGCCAACTCCGGATTCTACAGGAACTTCTTGCCAAATAATTGCATTAGAGTAGCTTACACCTTGAACACTTCTAAAAGCAAATTCTCCATTTACAAAACCATGGTTTACTTCATTGTCAGAGTTAATCCATAGCTGTCTATATTGCCATGCATTTGTGTCATCCATAGCTCCATCCAAAATTAAATTATCCGAAATAGTAGAAGTCGAAGTTCCTGAATCACCTTCATCTATTTCAGAAGCCTCACCTACATTAAAGGAAAAAATATTTGAGAAAGATTTACTACCTGTTTGATCGATGGTAACAACCTGCCAATAGTAAGTTTTATAAGCCTCAACAACTATATCAAAACTATTCCCAGTCAATGTCCCCTTAATAGAGGTGGGAGGATACTCGGTATTCATTAAAATTTGATGCTCTATAATATCATTGTTTAAATCGCTTGAAGTCCACTGGAGTGTGACTTGACCTGCCGGTAGGTTTGAATCATGCAATGGGGAGACAAGTTCTGCTTGAAAAGGAATATTGTTTTCTGTAGGAATACCTGCATTATAAAAGGTCCAGACTGGACTTTGAGCATCGACTGAAGAACTATTTTTGTGTGAAATCACATACCAACTATAAGTTTTTCCTCGGACTAAGGTAACAGTCGCTTCTGGAGAAGTTATATTTACTATTTGAATTGTACTTTCTTCAATAAGAGTGACATTAAGCGTATAGTTATCTGTATTTTCGGAGGGATTCCATCGAAAAGTAACTTCGCTTTGTGTTGAGGAGAGCACATTTCCTTCATTACACTCAGTATTATTTTCAGGAAATACTAAAACAGCAGGTGCAGGAGTCAATTCTTCATTATTATCTTTAGAACAACTTATTAAAGCAACTAATATAAGAGAGAAAACGAAAGACAAAGTATTTTTCATTTTTTCACTATTTTATACATAAAGGTTTTCTTGCCTTTTGTTAATTTCATAATATAAAATCCTTTAGGAACATCAGAAACATCAATTTTAGCAGAACCATTCAGTAAGATTGAATAGATCATATTCCCCAATATATCATACAGTTCAATTTTGGATCTTTCCGGCCTTAAAACCCCCATCTGGATATTCATGAAATCTCCATAAATTGGATTGGGTGACACTTTTGGGAAATCAACTAAGATCATTTCTTCTTCATAAATTCCTTGACAAACCAAATCAGTTTTAATAGTTAAACTATTCTTTTCACTTGATAAGGGGAGCTGAATATAACTTTCTGTTGTACTGTACTCTTTTTTATTTAATTTAATATAATAAGTATTTGCTCCTTTTAAATTCAAGGATAATTGATAGGTGTCAGGATTAACAATTGAACTAACCGATAAAGGGTTAGGTTGTTTGACAACGACCGTGAAACACTGTTGAACAGTGGGAGCGTCTGTAAGCTGAATACATAAACTATAATTCCCTGCTTGTAATTCTGAAAAATCTGTAGAGGAAGTAAAGCTTTTAGCAATCTCATTTCCATTAAACAAGAGGATAGCAGTAAAATTATCTGTTTGAGTGGCCGAAATAAAAAGCCGACCATTATTGCTTGATGCACAGGCTTCATTTTCAACCCTAAGTGTAAAATTATTAATAGGGATAGGGACCAAAGAACATCCTTGTTCATCAACAAAAGAAATTATGGATGTATTTGGGCATTGGTCCAGCACATCATTCACACCATCTTCATCAGAATCTGGATAAGTAATTTCAATCCAATTCAAGTTAAAATCACCATTAATAACTTTTATTCTCAAGATATAATTTCCAGCTGGCAATTGAATTTTTCCAATAGTATTCTTCCAGTTTTGCCAACCTTGAGTAACTGGAAATAGCATTTCTAATAAGTGGGTTTCAACACCTTCTGAAGAGACGATATAAAAGGCTACCCTGCCTGAATTTGATTCTGCTGCAACGCGGGCTTTTATATCGTATTCATAAGGAGCTGCAACTTCGACTAAATAATCCATATAATCTCCAGGATTAGTGTAACCAATATTAAAACCTCCACCTGTATCAGTGGTAGATTCAGTTTCAATACCAAACATATAATAATAACTTTCCGATTCTATTTTTCCAGGAATTTGAAACAATTGTGGAACTTTATTTACAATGACCAATTGGCTGAATTGTTCTAATACAGTTCCTTGAGAAGTCAAAATAGAATTACCACTATAATCCAATTGAATTTGATCACTATGGATCAAGGGTTCGGATAACGTTAAATAAAATGCCCTTTGTTTGTCATCTTGTGAAGTAATAGAAATAATCTCTCTTGATTCACCATTAACTTCCAAAGAAAAATTTTGTAAAGCAGACGCAAGAGTTGATTTATCAATATTTTGATTAACCAAAATTTGAATACGACTTACATCTGCATCCGTTTCAGCACTTAAAACTTTAAAGTCAATCGAACTCAATGTTCCTGTTTTTTCAAACATTAAATTAGAAATATTGAAAGAAGTAGTTCCATCAAATTCTAACCTCAGTGTATGGATTCCCTGTTCCATTACAATATCAGTAAACGATTGTGTGATAAATTCATCCCATTCACCTGATGCTTCTGTACTTAGTATACTCGTAATTGGTTCATTGTCTAATTCCAAATGAAATTTACCTCCTGCTTCCAAAGCAGCTATTCTCGAATCCATCCTATAAACAGCAGATTCTAATACGGTCAAAGTATAATTCATCCACTCTCCTTGTTTGGTAAATCCAACATGGTATCCGTTGCTATAGAGATTATCATTATTAGTTTCGATATCAACCCCATCATTGCGATAAACCCAACCTGAATTCCACGCTTGAAAACTACCAGTAGAAAGTTGATAATTTGCATCATCAACATCAAAATAGGCTATTCCACTTCTTCCCATATCATAATCAGACATATTAATGGTTCCTGGAATTTGGTGTGATGTGAAGGGAAGTGTTTGATCGGTTGAAACCTGCCGAATTTGAGAATCTGGCACATCTTTCTGATAATCACATTGAGAACTATTTGTGCTATTAGCTAATTCCATCATAATTGAAAATGCTTCATCGGCTGATGGCCTTGGTGCGTTTCCTCTCCAATATTCTAAAATATTTTTATACCCTTCTGAAAAACCTATAGAATAAGGACTTACAATTGTTTCAATTCGTTTCATAGGCCACCACGACCATCCTATATTATTATCTTCAAATAGCTTTATAGCATCTCTAAACCAAACATTCGAATTTTCACCAGCTTCTCCCATCCATAATGGAACATTATTTTCTTCTCTTAGATCAAGTACCCACTGTATAGATTCTATTGAATTCTCGCTCCAATACTTATGAAAACTATATACCATATTGTTATCCCAAGGAGGAGTTAGCCCATTAAAATCATTTGCAAAACTATTACCTTCAATAAAAATTATATGATCCGTATCTTCAGCTCGAATGGCAGCTGTAATATCCTGATAAAGAGTTCTTAATGCCCCATTATTATTTGGCAGTCCCCAATTTACTTCATTCAATAAATCATAACCACCAATCCAGGCTTCATTTTTATATCTATTTGCCAATCGTTGCCATAGGGCTATAGTTTTATTTTTGTTTTGATCACTTTCCCAAAGTGAAGGTAAATCAGAATCATAATCTGATATAGCTGCATTTGCCCCTTGACCGCCTGGCGCTGCATGTAAGTCAAGAATAAGATACATTTGATTTGCTTCACACCAATCAAGCAAGTCATCAATCATAGTAAAACCTTTGGTTAACCATGTGTTTTCTCCAACAATAGGTTCCTCTTGAATGGGAAGTGTAAATAAATTATAATGCATAGGAACACGAACACTATTAAATCCCCAAGCAGCTAATGAATCAATATCAGATCGGGTTACATGATTCTCTTGCCAGCGATCAAAAAATGTATTTGTCTTATCAACTCCAAAAAGATCTACCAGACGTTCACGAAATTCATGTTGAGTGTCTGCCACATCAGAGGACTGCATCATGTATCCTTCCATTAACATCCATCCTCCTAATCCCATTCCTCGGAGAATAACTTCGTTTCCTTGTTGATTAACAATATTTTTTCCTTGGGATCTCAATCCTTGACCCGATAAATTAATAGAATAAAAAAGGAGAAGCAAAAAAATTAAATTTATTCTCATAATACATGTAATGTCATATAATAAATGTCAAAAGTTTGAGTGTGCAAAAATAAATAATATGCGGGAAATTAATAAAAATTTTATGACGCTGAATATAATAATAATTTAATCCCTATTTATTGTAAATTGTAAGTCTATATATGAATAAATTTAAAAACTTAATTGTTCTAGGCCCACTTGTCTATGCAATCCATCATTTTGAAGAACACATAATATTTAATTTTATAGAGTGGAAATTACAATATTTTCAACATTCAGCAGCTGTATTATCTACTGAAGCAATTTTATCTATATTAACCTGCATCCTAGTCGTATTTGCCCTTCTTCATTTGGTTAAAAATAATAGAGCCAGCGCGCATGTAGTTTTGTTTATATTATTTGCGATTCAAGTTGTTAATGCATTTTACCATATTTTCTTTAGTTTTTACTTTAGTGATTTTAGTCCTGGCACAGTCACTGCAG
>NZ_CEXPNT010000044.1:0-4688 GCF_982709265.1 Candidatus Marivariicella framensis
TATTATGAAAATTAAATTAACATTCTTTTTATTTATTACTCTAAGTCTTCAAGCAACTCCAAACACTTTAAATGACAGTATTATAAACTCTCTTCATTGGAGGAATATAGGACCCGATCGTGGTGGCAGGTCATTAGCTGTTGCAGGATCATCAAGAATCAATGAATACTATTTTGGAGCTGTAGGGGGAGGTTTATGGAAAACTACCGATGGTGGACAAACATGGAATCCTGTTACTGATGGACAAATAAAAAGTTCTTCAGTTGGAGCAGTTGCAGTTTCAGAGTCTAACCCTGACATTATATATATTGGAATGGGTGAGACTGAATTAAGAGGAAATATTATGCAAGGGGATGGTGTTTATAAATCAATTGATGCTGGTTTAACTTGGAATCATATTGGACTTGAAGACACCCAGGCTATTTCAAAAATCAGAATACATCCAACAAATCCTGATGTGTTATATGTAGCTGCATTAGGACATCCTTATGGAGAAAACGAGCAAAGGGGAGTTTTTAAATCTGTTGATGGAGGAAAGAATTGGAAAAAGATATTATTCAAAAGCCCTAAATCTGGAGCAATCGATATGATTCTTGATCCTAATAATCCAGATATATTATATGCATCATTTTGGCAAGTATACAGAACCCCTTATAAAATGCTAGGAGGTGGTCCCGAGTGTAGCCTATATAAATCCGAGGATGGAGGAGATTCATGGGTAGATATTTCAGAAAATAAGGGATTTCCAAAAAGACCACTAGGTAAAATAGGAATTACAGTTTCACCTGCTAATTCCAATAAGTTGTGGGCTTTGGTTGAATCTGATAATGGGGGAGTTTATTCATCTGAAGATGCAGGTGAATCATGGAGTTTAGTTAATGATGAGCGTAAATTAAGGCAAAGAGCTTTCTATTATAGTAGAATTTACGCTGATCCAAAGGATGAAAATACAGTATATGCATTGAATACTGGATTTTATAAGTCTACTGATGGTGGAAAAACGTTTGATACAAGAATAATTGTGCCACATGGTGATAACCATGATTTATGGATAGATTCTCAAAACCCATCCCGAATGGCAAATGCAAACGATGGGGGAGGTTGTGTTTCTGTTAATGGGGGAAAGACTTGGACCGATCTTGATTTTCCAACTTCTCAGCTATACCATATTATGGTAACAAAAGATTTCCCTTATTATGTTTGTGGGGCTCAGCAAGACAACTCCACAATGTGTGTTCCTTCTGAGGGGTGGAATTTTAAGCAAGCACGTGGTCCACATAAACAATATTATTATCCTGTAGGAGGAGGTGAATCTGGTTATATTACACAACACCCATCAAATCTTGACTGGTTTTATGCTGGTAGTCAGGGAGCATTACTTACAAAATTTGATAGAAAAACTGGATTTAAAAGAGATATTCAGGTCTACCCAAGATTTTTTTCTGGAGAACCTGCAAGTGAATTACCAGAGAGATGGCAATGGACATTCCCAATAATTTTTTCACCCTTAAATTCAAGTAAACTCTATACCAGCTCTCAACATGTTTGGGTATCAGAAGATGATGGACAAAGTTGGTCAAAAATAAGTCCTGATCTTACTTATGCCGATCCTAAAACACTTGGAAAAACCGGAGGAGTGATTACAAATGATATGAATGGTCCAGAGATTTACGCCACTATATTTTCCTTAGTTCCGTCAAGTTATGATGAAAACACATTATGGGCTGGGTCTGATGATGGATTAGTCCATCTGACTCAAGATCATGGAAAGTCATGGAAAAACATAACACCTCCAGATATGCCAAAAGATACCAGAATTAGTATAATAGAGGAGTCTAAACATAATCCAGGGACTATATATATAGCTGGAAAAAGATATCAAATGGATGATAGAAAACCATATTTATGGAAAACACACGATTATGGTAAGACATGGAGTAAGATAATAAATGGTATTAGAAATGATGACTTCCTACATGTGATTCGTGAAGATTTAAAAATTCCTGGTCTATTGTATGCTGGTGGTGAACACGAAGTATGGGTTTCTTATAATGATGGAGATAATTGGGAGTCAATAAGTTTAAATCTTCCAGACACTCAAATATCTGACTTAATAGTTACCGAAAAAGATTTAGTGGTTGGTACTCATGGAAGGTCAGTTTATATACTTGATGATATTTCGCCAATAAGAGAAATGTCAAAAGTTGACAAACAAAAGCCACATCTTTATGATGTATATTTTGCAACCAGAAGAGTTCAAGACGCTGAAATTAAATATTACCTTCCATCTACACCCAAAAAACTATCAATTAAAATACTTGATAGTAAAAACAGAATTGTATTAGAAAAAGAGGGTGTTACTGATGATCAAACAAAGGATGAATCTTCTTCATGGTTTGGAGCGGATAATAAAAACCCAACAATGAATAGCGGATTAAACAATTACAAATGGAATCTAAGATATCAAGGAGCTAGAGATTTTGAGGGTATGGTAATCTGGTCTGCAAAACCAACACTTGGGCCAATTGCTCCTCCTGGACAATATAGATTTCAGCTAATCATAGATGATAATATGTATGAAACTGTTTTTGAAGTAAGAAAAGATCCAAGAATAGCTGTTTCAGATACCGTTATTAACAAACAATTTGACTTTGCAATGAGTATAATGATGCAAACTGATCTTGCGAATAAAAGTGTAATTGAAATTCGTTCAATTAAAGAAAAGTTGAATAATATTTATGATATTTCCTCAGTTTATGGAACTAAAGGGTTTGATAGTTCTAGATCAAAAAAAATCAAAGTATTAATCTCTGATTTTGAAACTATAGAATCTAGTATATATCAAGTAAAGAATCAAAGTGGTCAAGACCCATTAAATTTTCCAATTAAAGTAAATAATAGGTTAGCGTATTTAAGAAAAAGTGTTGAAAGTGGAGACGGTCTTCCTACGGCAGGTTCAATTGAAGTTTTCAAACTATTAAAGAATGAGCTGTCAGGTTATGTGAGAAAATTTAATAAGCTTAAAATTCAAGCTAAAGAGTTATTTTAATTAAATATTATGAAACTATTCAAAACTCTAATACTGTTACTGTTAATATTTAGCTGTTCTCCGCCTATCAATTATGATATTTTAATCAAAAATGGAACAATTGCTGATGGCTCAGGAAACCCAACTTATATTGGATCTGTTGGTATTAATGCAGACACTATTGCAGCTGTTGGAAAGATAAAAGGAACAGGAACCTCAGAGATAGATGCAAGTGGTTTGGTTGTTGCACCTGGTTTTATAAATGTACTTTCTTGGGCAACCGAATCATTAATAGAAGATGGTAGATCCCAGAGTGATATTAGACAGGGAGTCACTTTAGAGGTTTTTGGTGAAGGCTGGTCTATGGGTCCATTAAGTAAAGATTTAAAAAAGGATTTACAATTACCAACAGCACAAGGAGATATTAAATACGACGTTGATTGGAATTCACTAGATGAATATTTACAATCATTAATAAAACGTGGTATTTCACCAAATGTAGCTTCATTTATTGGTGCAACTACAGTTAGAATCAACCATATAGGATATGAGGATCGTGCTCCAACAGATGAAGAATTGACCTCTATGAAACAAATGGTAAGACAAGCTATGGAAGATGGTGCTCTTGGTGTTGGTTCATCATTAATTTATGCACCTGCTTTTTATTCAAGTACAGAAGAATTGATTGCATTATGCAAAGTTGCATCAGAATATAATGGACTTTATATTTCACATATGCGTAGTGAAGGAAATCGTCTGTTACAAAGTATTGATGAATTAATGCGTATAGCAAATGAAGCTGATATTCGCGCAGAAATATATCACTTAAAAATGAGTGGTAAAGAAAATTGGAGTAAATATGATGAAGTTGTTAAAAAAATTGACTCTGCTAGGACAGCAGGTTTAAGTATAACAACTAATATGTATAATTATGTTGCTGGAGCAACAGGTTTGGATGCTTCCATGCCTCCTTGGGTTCAAGAAGGTGGTTACAAAAAATGGGCAGAACGTTTGCAAGACCCAAAAATACGTCAAAGGGTTTTAGGAGAAATGACAACTCCAACTGACAAATGGGAAAATTTAATGTATGCTGCAGGAACTTCAGATAATTTATTGTTAGTTGGTTTTAAAAATGATAGTTTACGGCATTATACCGGTAAAACTTTAACAGAGGTTGCTATTATACATGGTAAATCACCTGAAGAAACTGCAATGGATTTAGTAATTGCAGATGGTAGTCGTGTTGGAACTGTTTACTTTTTGATGTCAGAAGAGAATATAAAAAAACAAATTGCATTACCTTATATGAGTTTTGGATCTGATGCTTCCTCAATGACTCCAGAAGGGGTTTTTTTAAATTCAAGTACACACCCTAGAGCTTATGGAAATTTTTCTAGATTACTAGGGAAGTATGTTAGAGATGAGCAAATAATTTCAATTGAAGAAGCTGTCAGAAAATTAACATCATTACCAGCTTCTAACTTAAAAATTAAAAACCGTGGGAACCTTGCTAAAGGTTATTTCGCAGACTTAGCTATTTTTAATCCTGAAACTATTCAAGACCATGCAACTTTTACTGAACCTCATCAACTATCGACAGGAATGGTACATGTGTTTGTAAACGGGGAGCAAGTATTAAAAGATGGCGAACATACTGGTG
>NZ_CEXPNT010000045.1:0-4455 GCF_982709265.1 Candidatus Marivariicella framensis
CGTCAAATGTAATCAATTAAAAATACCTGAACATACTGAACAAGATATGCCTGTGATTTGAAAAAGGATCAAGCTTTTGTGCAAGAAAAGTATGATCCTCATACACTAGGAGTTATTTAGCTCTTGTAGAACCATAAAAAGAAACTGCTATAACCATAGCTCCTGATATTAAAAAATATAATGGTGGATGAAAATTGTCATTTGTAGTCATTCTATATATTAACTCTAATATGATTACAGAACCTCCTATTCCCCATCCAATCAATCCATTTTTTGCGTCAGAGCCCTGTATGCCTCGTATCATAAAAGTTAATATTCCAAGACCTAAAAAAGCAGTACCGGTATTCATGTTTCCTCCAGCAGCAGTTTCAAGACTTAGCGCTTCAGCTCCACTTTGCAAAGCAATTTGTTCTGCCATAAAATATAACATCAAGCCTACAATCACATTGTAAACCGCGCAAATAGTAAATAATGTTTTTGAATTCATTTCAATTGATTTATGATTAATAATATATTAAGATAATAAATTCTTAAACTTTATAAAAACAATATACCTCTAGATTGGGTTAGTTTAATAGCCAAATAAAGTTTCTAAAGAAAGCTCCTGAACTTTTCCGTATTGCTTTAGGTTATCAAAATTAATATTATTACGATTTCCTATCAATAAAATATTGTGAGGTTTATCTTTAATGTGGTTTTTATGAAAAGCTGAAAGATCTTCAATTTTCATTGTTTTTACTTCATTATAAATTTGCTCACGAATATCAAAATTTATTCCTTTTTTTTCAGCTACTAAGTAATTTTCAAGAACATTTCTTTTGGTAATGCGCTCACTTTCAATTTTATTTAGAATGGCTTGTTTTGCAACCTCAAAAGCTTGAGGCGACTCTGGTAAATTATGAATTAAATCAAACATAGAATACAAAGCTTCTTCTTGTTTATCTGACTGAATTCCTATATATGAATATAAATAATCGGCCTTATCCGCTTCTGACGACTCACTATATGAGGAAAATACTGAATAAGCCAACCCCTGAGCTTCTCTAATTTCTTGAAAAACAATACTTTCCATTCCACTTCCAAAATATTGATTAAACATTCGAATGGCTGCTGCTTTTGAATTGTCTAATAAATCCAATTTAGACAATAAGATGATTTCTGTTTGTACCATATCAAAATGAGCCCAAAAAACCTGCTTTTCAGTATAATCAATTTCAGTATAATTTTTTAAATCACTGACTTTATTAAATATTTTGGGAGTTTTATGATTTGTTATTATTATATCTGTCAGTTCTTCTTGTGTTTTGTTCCCATAATATAAAATACGATGTGGATAATTTGAAAGATTTTTAATCCATTTAATTAGATCGTTTGATTTAATTTTTTTTAGATCTTCATTGCTTATACCTATGCTAGGATTATCCTTACCATATGTTGAATAAGAAACCAGCTGTGACCTTAAAATTTGATTTTTATTTGTTTTCAAATCTGAACGATACTTCATAATTCGCTCTAACAGTTTATCCAAAGACTTTTGAGAGCCAACAGGATTTTGTAATACTTTTTCAAAAAGCTCAATTGAGGGAAGCATATTTTCACTCAAACCACTAAGGTTAAGGAATATTTGATTTTCTGTAGAATAAAAACTTATACTAGCACCCAACTTGTAAAGCTCTTGCTTAAATTCCTCTGGGCTGTATATTGTAGTTCCAATATAATCCATAAAGCTAGAGGCGAATGATATCAAGGGGTCTAAGTTAAATCCAAAATCAAAAGCATAGACTAGGGTGAATAAATCATTATCAATATTTGTTTTCGAAAAAACATCAATATCACCTATTGTATATTTATCAAAGTCAGTATTAAAATCTACAAACTTAGGTTTAAGTTTTTTCAATTTCATATTGCTTAGACTTTCTTGTAATAGAGATTTATCTTCACGGTTTAATTGAACTTTGGTGATTTTAGGCTTGACTATTTTTTTTGTATTTAGATCTTTACCATTTCGCTTATAAACAACAGCATAATTGTTATGATAATTAGAATTTGCAAAATCAATTATATCTTTCTTATTAATTTTGGATAGTTGATTAAAATAAGTAACCTGATCAATCCACTTTTTATTTCGAGTAAAAGCCATGACCATGTTATTGGCTCTGAAATAATTTGCATTATCAGAATCATCTTGCTCCATAACACTTTTTTTAAGGTCATTAATAGCTGATTCAATAAGCCAGTTTTCAAAATTTCCCTTTTTGATGTTTTCGATTTCTCCCAAAAGAAGAGCTTTCACCTCTTCTAAAGATTGATCTTCTTTAGGAGTTCCCCTGAGTGTATGAATCGAATAGTCATCCATTGAATTAATATATGAATACGCTCCCAGCACTTTTTGTTCCTGTACTAAATTTAAATCTATCAACCCAGCTGTATTGTTAGAGAGCAACATGTCTATCAAACTTAAATACATTAAATCAGTACTTGATTTACTATCAAACCTGAAACCCATAGCAACTGATTCACTTTCAGGACCTAAAACATCTACTTCAATAGGCTCTTTTATTTCAGGTTGTGACTCGTTTTCTAGAATTGGAATATCTGGATTAGGTTTCCAGTCTCCAAAATGTTTATCAATTAAAGTAATAGTTTTTTCAAAATCTAACTCTCCACTCATACATATTGCAACATTATTTGGTCGATAATAAGTGCTAAAATAGTTTTTAATTTCTGTAATAGAAGGGTTTTTTAAATGATCAATAGTTCCAATTACAGATTGTTTTCCATAGGGATGACTTGGAAATAAACTTTGATATAAGGCGAAATTTTGTTTTTGATTATCACTATCTAATGTTCTGTTTTTTTCTTCATATACAGCTTCTAATTCAGTATGAAACAATCGACTTACAATATGTTTAAACCTTAACCCTTCGAGGGTTAAAAAACGTTCCATTTCGTTAGAAGGGATGTCAACTGTATATACTGTTCGATCTTCAGTAGTATATGCATTTAGTTTTTTTCCACCCATTATGGATATCATTTTATCATATTCATTTGGTATGACTAGTTTTGCAGCTTTGTTAGAAATAGCATCAATTTTTTCATAATATTGTGCACGAGCTTTCGGATCTGAAGTATTTGCATAATCATTAAATAAATTTTCTATTGAATCTAATAAAGGTTTTTCCTTTTCATAATTTAAGGTTCCAAAGTGCTTGTTTCCCTTAAACATTATGTGTTCCAAATAATGGGCTAAACCAGTATTATTTTCAGGATCATTCTTCCCTCCTGCTTTGACAGCTGTAAAAACATGAACTCTAGGAGCATTTTCAAAATTACTTAAGTAGACTTTTAGTCCGTTATTTAATGTGTATACACGAGTTTCTGTGGGATCATTTGTCACATATTCATAAGTATAACCATTAGAGGTGTTCGTTAAGGTTTTGTGTACTTCATTTTTACATGAAATAACAAATGAAACAAATAGTGGTAGAAGAAGTAATTTTTTCATTATGTTGATTTATAATTTGTGAATATAGATAAAACCCTCAAACTTAATTATAAAAATTAGGCTTACTGAAGAAGATATACTTAATCAGTCACACTAAATGTATTCCAGCTTCCTATATCTTGATTAAATGGTGTTGCTCTTTGAAACATCAAGACCAAAGAAGAATTAGTTATTAGAAGCTACTTCTGGATGAGATGGAAGAATGATGAAATATATAATTAATTAGTCTGAGGGGCAACAAATGTTTTAAAAAGATAATCTGAATTTGCATTACCTGCATGACTTCCTCTTCCTCTAGTATAAACATTGTTTAGGTTTAAATTAAGGAATCCAACATCCTGAGCTCCAATAGAAATTTTCATTGTATAAACCTCATTAACATCAACTAATATATTATAACTACTTACATCAAAACTTACATATTCATGTGGTGCCCAATTTCCATTTTCATCCTTATCAGGGGGAGTCGTAAGTCCTGAACTTGTGGCAAGAAGTGTTCCTCCATCTCCTTCTCCCGAATAAACTTTAAAAGTGACATCTTGTCCCTCAGTAGATCCTGAAACAGGATTACTCATAAGCCACTGAACTGCTGTTAATTTACCCTTTACACCTACTGTGAAAGATTGCCACTGTGATGATCCTCCGGCTCCCCAACCTCCTGTTGCATTATATTGATCAACAGCAGAACTTCCATATTGGGGACCCTCATTAACAGTAATTGTTCCTTGTACTGTCTGGTTAGTTGATCCTACTGAAACACTTATACTGTAGTTATAAGTTCCAGAGGTTGTAGCTGTTCCAGATAGTGTAGCTACATTGTTAGCTAGAGACAAACTTATTCCAGGTGGTAAATTACTAGCCTGTGCATTAACAGGGCCTGTATAATTTGTTGAATATGTATATACAACATTAGTAATCGAATTGGTCGATGTAACTGTCTGACTTTGTGG
>NZ_CEXPNT010000046.1:0-3777 GCF_982709265.1 Candidatus Marivariicella framensis
GTTTGCGGCATGGGTTTTTAGAAAAATACCTTGGTTTATTTTTAAAAAAATGTAAATAAAATAAATGGAATATTTATTACGTTTACTTAAACATTGTAGTTTTATATAAAACCTTTTAGTATGTATTATCACTTTAGAAACATAAAATTAAATCAGAGTATTTATACCATGTTTCTTATGATGATTTCAATTGAATGTTATTCTCAAGATTCAATTTATCAATATAAGGCTCTTCGATTCAAAAGTGAATTAGGGTTTGAAAAACCTTATCGAATTCTAGAAACTACATTTAAAAGTATTAAGGGGTTTCAAACATACTACCCTGGAACTAAAATAACTCTTGAAACAATACTTAGATATCATTTGTATACAGAAATAAAGATTGATCAAAAAGAAAATAGATTAATCTCAATGGATCAAACTGAGTTTAAGTTAAATAATATTATTTCTGAACAAGACCTAACAAATAGAACGGTTGACTTAATTGGAGATATGTTTTTTGGTGCAAATGAGGTCCGAGGAATCCCCAGGTTGAATTAATTAAAAATAAAATTCATCATTCAATAAATCATCCATCAAGTATTAGCTTGCCTTTTGTTGAAAAGTAGGAGTTTTAATTTTTAATAAAAGATTTAAAAAAAATATTTTTTAAACTAAAAACAAACGCTGCTAATCCACTTATTTGTCTTTTTGGTCTTTTTCCTTCTCCAAGTCTGTGTATTTGTAATTCGTACCAAGGCAATTCAATACCGCCCATTTTGTCTAACATTTTTATTCCAGATGAAGGGAGTGGAGTTTCGAAATAATTTAATTTTCCTGAGAAAACATCTTGAGCTAACTCAGGGTATAGGCAAAATGGTCTTGCTAATCCAACAATATCAAGTTTGTCATCAATTAATGCTTGTTCCATAATTGATGCTCTTCTAAAACCTCCGGTAAGCATAAGGGGTTTGTCTGTTATTTTTCTTGCCTTTTCTATATAATCTAAAAAATAAGCCTCTCGATCTTGAGTGCTTTTCTTCTTTTTAAGTCCTACCATAGCTGGTTTTTCATAAGTTCCCCCAGAGACTTCGATTATGTCTATTCCTTCTTTAGATAAAATTCGGATTACCTCCATTGATTCTTCTTCAGTAAAACCACCTCTTTGAAAATCTGCCGAATTAATTTTAATTCCAATAGGATATTCATTCCCAACTTGAGCTCTGATCTCCCTGTATGTTTCAACAACAAAACGTGCTCTATTTTCTAAAGAACCTCCCCATTTATCTTTTCTAATATTACTTAGAGGAGATAAAAATTGACTAACCAAATAACCATGTGCACCATGAATTTGACAACCTGTAAATCCAGCATCTTGCATTATTTTGGCAGAGTTACCAAAGCGTTTAATTATGTCCCATATTGCATCTTCAGTTAATGGAGTTGGTTTTTTGAACATTCTTGATGCCCCTCCCATTTTTAAAGAAATGGCAGATGGAGCAACTACTTCTTTATTAATTGCAGCGAAGGCTTGACGGCCAGGGTGATTCAGTTGTGGCCAAATATGAGTTCCTGTTTCCTTGCTAGATTTAGCCCAGTCTTTTAGTAATTCAAAATTTGAATGATCTTCAACTACTACATTTCGTGGTTCTCCAATAGCTCTGGAATCTATCATTACATTCCCTGTAATCAGTAACCCAGGCTTTCCTTTTGACCATACTTCATAGGCTTTTATTAGATTTCTAGTAGGTGCATTTTGTAAGGTCCCCATGTTTTCGCTCATTGCAGATTTTGCAATTCTATTCTGTAATAAGGTTCCATTTGGAAGTTTAAAAGAGGAGGTTAAAAGTTTCATTAACTTAGTTTTTTTAAGTTTTGAATATACAAACTTATCTCAAGTGTTTAGATCAACTTTAGTATGGATCTAAAGGGTTAGTGTGACAAATATTATTTTAGACTTTTAGAGGTATTTTATTAGATATAAAATCTTCAAAAATTAAAATAATTTTATATAAATAGATTACATTTAGAGAATACTAATGAGAGTTCGTAAAATTAACCTTTTCATACTGAATAGGAATGGCAAAACTTCCAAGACAATATCAGTTTTTAGACTTATCTGACTATGGACGTCCTGTTGGCCATTGGATTGCTAGTCAACTTCAACACACACGTTTTACTCCTATTCATGTCACGACCATGTTTATTATAGCAGGACTTATTGCAATTGGATTCATGCTTAATGAATACTTTATAACAGCTGCATTTTTTATAATATTAAAATCTATTTTGGATGCTGCCGATGGGGAATTATCACGTCTTAAAAAAACACCTTCTTATATCGGACGTTATTATGATTCAATAGCAGACATCTTGCTAAACTTTTGTTTTTTATTAGCTTTTTGGTATATCACTGATGGCTCGATAGTTTATATGTTAATCGCTTTTTTTGGAATTCAACTACAAGGGACTGTTTATAACTACTATTATGTCATATTACGAAATTCAGTGGAAGGTGATTCTACCAGTAGAATTTTTGAGGATAGTGCACCAAAAGCTCTAAAAGGAGAGAGTCAGCACATGGTAAATATCTTTTATAAGATTTACGATATTTTATATATCTCTTTTGATAAAATAATGTATTATATGGATAAAAATGCAAAAGACAGTCCGCCATTTCCAAAGTGGTTTATGACTCTAGTCTCTATGTATGGTCTTGGTTTTCAGTTATTAATTATGGCGCTTATGTTGATTTTTAAGCTTCAAGCATATGTAATCCCTTTTTTTATAAGCTATTCAGCTCTTTTAGTGGTATTTGTTGGTCTGAGAAAACTAGTTCTTAAGCCCTTATAAAGTCATGACAAATTTTAAAATCGATCTAATGCTAAATCGTAAAATAGAACAAGAAGAAAATGTACAAACAAAATAAACTACAAATAACCCTTTTAATAATTACTCTCCTTACGCTTACTATTATTCAATTTACTGATTATGGATGGAATAAAAAACTTGACACACCACAAGATGAAATCGAAAAATTAAGAGTAAAAAAAACACTCTTAACAGCCCAACAAATAATAGATAAAACCATTTTTTTGTCCGGAGCAGATAAGGTTACTAATTCTCAAATAGCTTTTAATTTTAGAGATAAAAGTTATAATGCGATTAGAAAAAATGGAAATTATATTTTAGATAGGGTATTTAAAACAAATAATTCCATAATTAAAGATGTAGTGTCTAATAAAGGATTTAAACGTTTTGTGGATTCTTCCCCTTTTCCTGTTATTGACACGATGGCAAGTAAATATAGTAGCTCTGTAAATTCAGTGCATTATTTTTCTGTGTTACCTTTTGGATTAAATGATAAAGCAGTTCAAAAAAAGCTATTACCATCTTCAATAATAAAAGGAAAAGAATATTACAAAATTCAAATTTCTTTTTCTGAAGATGGAGGGGGAGAGGATTTTGAAGATGTATTTATATATTGGATTGGAAAAGATAATTTTTTAATTGACTACTTAGCTTATTCTTACTATACTGATGGGGGAGGAAAGCGTTTTAGAGCGTTAAAAGAACAAAGTTTTAAAAAAGGAATTCGTTTTGTAAATTATTATAATTACAAACCATTTTCTAATGAAATTTCCTTAATTAATTTAGATAAATATTTTGAGAAAAAACAATTAAAAAAAATATCTGAAATTATTATTAAAGATATAAAAGTTGATTTTTTAAAATAACCTAAACCTCAGGTAGTTGCCTTCTCTCAAATTAATACTTTTATTTAACCATTAAAATAAT
>NZ_CEXPNT010000047.1:0-3368 GCF_982709265.1 Candidatus Marivariicella framensis
GCCTATTTTTTAATTATCTTAAATGATTTACTAACTGTTGGTCCTTCAACGTGAATAATATATACCCCATTATTAAATGAAGACAGGTCCAAATCAATTTTTCTTGAACTAGATACGGCGACTGATTGATCAGAATAACAATAACCGTTAACTCCATTAATGCTTAGATTTATCTGAGTATCTTCTCCAGAGACAAACACCTGAACAGATCCACTAGTTGGGTTTGGATAGTATTGAACTTCTTCACTAACAAAAATTTCTTCGGTATAGACCCCTTGACATTCTTGATCTGTATAAACTTCTAAAAAATTAATTCCAGCTTTTAATTGAAGCTCTGAAGAGCTAGAGTCAATAATTGATGTTTCACCATTTAACTTTACAGTATAACGGTTTGATCCTTCCATATTTATGGTCACTGATTTTTTGGAAGGATTTACTCTGGAATAAACTGATAGTGGTTGCGGTTCTGTTACGTTAAGGGAGAAGCACCTAGTAAAATTAGCATCAACATCTACAGAAAAACACACCTGATGAACCCCAGCACTTAGGTTTTCAAAGGATTGACTGTATCCTTTAGTGAGATTAAAATTAATAAATTCATTTCCATCTAAAGAAGCTATATAGTTTTTAGATTGGTCAACTAATAAAATGTTTATTTTACCACTACTTTGACCAACACATGAAGCACCAACAACTCCAACATTAAAGTTATTGGCTGGAGGATTAAAAGGTTCTTGTATAAGGTTATCAGGACATTCAATTATACCATTAGAGTTATAATTTTCATCACCAAAGTAAGTTTCAATAATAAAATCAATTTGCTCATTTATTTTTTGACTGTAATTATCGGAATCATAATTACTTAGTGCATAGTCATACCTAACTTGTTGAACTCCACCTACTGGTTCATAATTCAAATCATACCATGTTTTAAATTCTTCAGTATTATCAGGGGTTATTGATTTATAGTGAAGAATTCTGTTATATATCTGACAGGAATTAGGTAAGCTATTTAATTGACTCATTATTGAATTTGATGGGTGAAGTCCCCAAAAATGAAAAAGCGGAGCCATGTTAACTTGGTTAGAATTAGATGCTGCTAGGATTAATTCATCACCTTCTATGCTATTTCCATTAGAAGGATTCATGAAATTCCATTCTTCTTGGTCATTATCTTTCCATTCGTCATAAAATATTTTATGAGTATTATATATGGCTTCCCAGCCGAAAAGTTCAGCTATTTCAACATACATAGCATGACCCCTGTGTTGATATCTAACTTCTTGGCAAACACTTGACTCTATAGTTGGATCACATTCCATTGGTCTATTATTTCTGAAATTATCGGTCATAATCCAATCTATAGTTGTTTGATCCATCGTTAATCTCTGAAATGCAGAATATTTAAAAGCTATATCTAATGGAACGTTATCGTAGGTATTCCATAAGTAAACTGCAGGTAAGTGAACTATTGATTCTATACTTTTATTTAAAGTAGGATGCCATTCTAGATGTCCCATTTCATGAAACAATGTCGTTACTCCTCCATCAGTATAACTGTTTTCAAAAAGTAAAGAAGTGGGAATCATTCCATCATCATTTTGGTCATATACTGCAGGATAACCAGTTCCATAACTTCCATCAGGTATTCTTGAATCAGAAATGATATACTCTGCTCGAGATCTGAAAGGAGGTCTACCTCCAATGAAATTAAAGGCATCTGCTACCTCATCCCATTTTTGCATTAAAAAAGTTGGATCTGTTAAATTTATTGAACCATTTCCGTAGAGGTGATCACTTCTAACGGTCATCATAAATTTATCTCCTTCTATATCTGCCCATGGAACGTTTTGACTAGCTAATTCATCTTGCCATACGCTAAGATTGGTCTCATTTTCATTTCTACACGAAAAATAAGGAGCTTTAACAGCCCCATTAATTGTAATATTAAATGAACCTAGGCTTGATCCTTCAGGAACTAAAATATAAATACCTCCTCCAAAAGGATTCATAATGGTAGTTATTTCATTATCTAATTTGTAATCTTTGGATATTCTTAAAAATCGATTAGTTTCTCCAAGGTTTGAATGGTCTCTCTCGTGAACACCAACCTTTACTTTGAGTTCTTTATCTATAAAATCATTGGGAATTGTAATGGTAACTAGCTCTCCTGGAGCTACATAATAGCCAGTAGGTCTCTTAGCAGGCCAGGTATCACCTAAATGTCTAGCGCCAGGAACATAACTATAATTACCATCAATCTCAACCAATGTACTTTCAACTCTTGGAGCATTTTGATTAACTTCTCCAGGAAAATGGTTAGCCGCTTCATACTTAATTCCTGACATATTAATTAAATTAGAGTCTGTATATTGTTCATCAAAAATAGTTTGTTGTAAAAAGATGAATGCTTGTGTCTCAATTGCTAGTTCAGAGAACTTGACTGGGCTATTATTATTGGAAAAAACAGGAGGATTGTTTTCCTCGTAAGTATCTGTAAAATCAAATATCTCTGTTTTTGCAGCCGAAAGATTACATAATGCATAGCTTTTGATGGTGTTCAAATGATTTATTAATTGATTTTCAATTAATAAGTTGTTATCATTCACATGATTTGTCATTGCGTTTAAGGCTAATATAAATTCAGAAAGTCCATCTCCGGAGGGAATCCAATCACAAGGAGAAATCTCTTTAGAATAAAAACCAAAATCAATAGTCATGTTTTCTGAACTGTCAGAACAATCTCCAACATTCATGACTACATTTTCATTCGTAGGTTCTTCGTTTATTGAAAGATCAATAATCCCACTACGTATATCTCTTGGACCTCTTGGTTTAGGATAAAATGACAAATCAAACATTTGCTCTCCAGGACCACTATTATCATTTATAATATCATTATTAGGGTCTGCAGAAAAAATTGGTGAAGAGTACAAGTTGTGTAATGGTTCATTTACACCCCAGTTATCAACTAACCAAATAAATACAATATATTTTCCAGGATCTAAACCACTAAACCTATATTCTCCATTTTGATCAGTTTTAATAGCTCCATTCCAATTAGTAGGATTCCCATCCCCATCATCATCACTATAGAGAGCAACATTAACCCCTTCAATCAGAGGTTCATTATTATCATATAAAGAGTTTCGACTGTTATCTTTCCAGACTTTACCTCCAACCGCAACACAGAGATTCATCGTCTCTTTATTGTCGTTTGTTTTTTTTAAATTATTTGCATTCAAATTATATGATGAAGGAAGTAAATTGTTTGCATTATCAATTACGCAAATTAAAGAGTCTTGACTAAAAGAAACTATCGGGAGTAAAAGTAGAAGAAGTAACTTTTTCATAGTATTAAATGTAAG
>NZ_CEXPNT010000048.1:0-2827 GCF_982709265.1 Candidatus Marivariicella framensis
TCCGTATCCAACCACTCTGAAGAATCCAATGGGAAAGCATCATTAATATCTAAATACGTGTCGTTATCATCATCAGAATCACATACATTCCCTATTGAATCTTGATCGGTATCTAGTTGATCAGCATTGATAGTTTCAAGACAATTATCTATTTCATCGTTAATACCGTCCAGATCTGTATCCTTTTGAGATAAAGAACATCCATATTGATCAACTGCTTTTCCAGCTGGAGTGCCGGGGCAGGAGTCATTATCATCTAAAACACCATCATTATCGAAATCTCTGGCGCCTTGATTAAACCAAAATCCAAAATCAGCATAAAGAATTAAGTCATTACCACTCTCCGATGGGGTAATGAAATTAACTTGTCTAGACTTTATCGTTTTAATATTGTTTACATAAGAGGTATATATGACTTGATTGTCTAGAGTTGCAAAATTTGGTTTCCCCCAAGTATTATTTGAAAAATATTCAAGATCACCTCTTTCTAAATCTAACAGAATAACAAAATACTGATACACACCATCTACAGTTTGTCTCCAATCAAAGGTTATTAAGTTATTTGTGGTTTTAGCAAATGACGGGTAACCAATAGATACTCCATTTGGTAAATTTGAATATAACTTAAATATATTTCCATTACTAAATTTGTTATTTTCTGAGTTCCAAACGTTCATAAGGCCAATATCCCAGAAGTATATGTCTTCTGAGTTTCCTAAAGGTATTTTATTAAGTTGATCAAAAATTATGGATTCACTTTTGTTATCCCACTCTAATGCGTCTGCATAAAGGACATTGTCTGCAGTCACACCCTCAGTCATTGTAGGGGTATATAATTTGAAATCTGCCCACTGCTCACCTATAAAGTCATAGACATAAATATAATTATCAGAGTCTAAAATAGTAGTCACTGCTAATTTACTCTTATCTTTTGAAATTGCTGATGACCACCATTTTGGAGTATCATTAAGGGTCCATTCATATAAAGTATCATCAATTAATCGAAGTCCTATTAAATGATTTTGATCTGAAACAAACAATAAGAAAGTTCCATCAGATGAGATTGTAGGTTTACTTCCATTTTTTGCTGTTGTAGTTATTGGTACAAAATTAGTCCCTTGAGTACTTGATATATAAAAAGAAGTTGGATTACTTTCATCTGTATCATAGGAAAGAATCAAATCGTTACCGTTTATTTCAATAAGAACTTCTTCTACAGGTTCCTCATATACAATTCCAACGGCGTCTAATGCTTGTTTAACTGATGAAAGTTCTGATGCTCCATAAAGGTCAGTTGCACTACTTTCTAAAGCAATTCTTAAATCTACAAAATTTGAACTTCGAGTCAAATAAACAGTTAGCGCTCTATACCATATTTGTTCTGCTTTTTCCTTTCCTATTTCTATGGCTGCTAAATAAAAAGCTTTGTTGGAAATTCCGCTGTTATAATGAACTCCACCATGATCTGTTTCTGTTCCAATATATACAGCATCATCATAATGCTCAGGTTGACCTTGTTTTGGGGGTTCAATCATGCTTCTCATAAAACCATAAGGGTAATAACATGGAAGATCTGGGTTAGAACACCAGTCGTTAACACTTGGATTTAAAATAATATCTTCCCCAAGGGTCCAATCATCTCTATCTACCATAACTCCAAAAATATCTGAAAAGGATTCATTAACAGCTCCTGACTCATCCTGATACACTAAATTTGCTGAACTAGTAATGACTCCATGAGCAAACTCATGTGCTGCAACATCTAATGCTCCCGCCAGAGGAGAAAATTGGTTTTTACCATTGCCATAACTAATATATGATCCATTCCAAGTAGCGTTATCATATTCTGTACCATCCTTTGGATCTAATACATTTGTAACAGAAAGAATTCTCCCTCCACTTCCATCAATTCCGTTTCTTCCAAAAGTTTCTAAAAAATAATCATAAACCAAAGAGGCATTATAATGAGCAGAAACTAGGCTAGGATCTGACCATGTATTGTCTGGGTCTGACTGATAATATGGAATACCATCACTATTATTAGATTTAAAAGTGGTTATACTTCCTTTACGATCTATTCCTGATGAAGAAGAGGCGTTATAAGACGGCTTAGAGATATCTATTAACCAATATGTATTATCAAAGAGGAATGTATTAAGGTTTCTTAAAACTCCATTTAAATCAATACCCGTTGCAATTGCATTGTTTTCTATTACTTCTTTAAGGGCTTCCTTTTTCTTATTTGATTTTAAAGGTTTGTTTTTTTTTTCACGATTAGCATGTCGTGTCGTGTTAATCTTATCTAATATTTCACCTGTTTTATCATCAATGAAAAGCTCCCAACGATCTAATTGTGATGAATAAATTGTTAAGTGCCAAGAAAGATAATTTTGATTTTTCTTGTTATAAATAACCAATGTTGGCTCTATAGAATCATTGTGCTTATTTAATTCTTGTATTTTTTTGTCAAATATTTTTGGAAGTTTTTTTATAATTCTTTCTGAATTAAGTACAGGGCTCGTATTTACCTCCACCGGGGTTGGGATAAAAGATCCAGTCAATAAATTGACACTTCCTTTTTTGTCCAAATGAACAATAATCTCCTGAGCATAGACCAATAAACCTTTATAGGTTTGTTTGTATTTTATATGTATAAGCCCTATTTGATCCTTGTTTTTATTTAAAACCTCAAACTCCGCGTTAGGAGATTTTATCTTAAGAATATCTTTAACCTCTTCTAAGTACTCTGAAACTTTTTCTTTATCTGATTTTTTTGCAGTAAGGGAGTAATCTCCAACATATTCACTTTTTATAAATGCTGGCGTTC
>NZ_CEXPNT010000049.1:0-2309 GCF_982709265.1 Candidatus Marivariicella framensis
AAGATATGCTCATGATTTGAGAAGTCAGTTAGAATTTTAAAAAGCTACTTCTTGTTTTACTGTTTGTTCCAATTGTTTCTTTTGGGCAGAATAGTCATCCTAAAATATTATATGGAATTACAGTAACTCTAGCTAATGGATATAATTATAAATCAAAATTAAGTAACTGGAATCAAGCATCCTTTATTAATAGTGCTGGAAATAAGTTAAAGAGCTTTATTACTGGTATTTCATATCTCGATCATTATTGGGAAATGGTCGGATAAGTAAAGATTATTCTTTCTCCTGTCATCAATGCATCTATATTTTTTAACAGCTATATTCTTTGTAAATATGTAATCTATTTTTTTTGTAACGGTTTCAATTGTATCGAACCCATTAAACGTTCCAAAAGGACCATAAACTGGAAAACCTTTTATTCTGTAACTACTCTTAAGTTCGCTTTCAAGTAATTTAATCGGTGATTCCGAAGGAAGACAATTAAAATCACCCATTAACACAATTCTCTTATCTGTCAAATTATTTTTTCTTAAATAATCTATCAATAATTCTGCAGACTTAAGACGTGAAATTTCACCTTTATGGTCAAAGTGGGTATTAATTATATCAATAGTCTGATTTGTTATTATATTTCTAAATACCCCATGTACAACTATTCTATTCAGAGCAGCATCCCAACCTTTTGATGCTTTTTCAGGAGTCTCCGACAGCCAAAATACTTTTTCTTCTACTAATTCATATTTTGTACTGTTGTAAAAAATAGGAATACTTTCACTATCGGTATTTAAACCATCTCTTCCATGACCAATATAATTGTAAGCATCAAGATTCTTAGCAATGAAATTTAATTGACTGGGCATAGCTTCTTGTATACCAATAAAGTCTAGATTATAATATTCTAGTAATTCTAAGATTTCATCCTTCCTCAATTCCCAGTAATTGTCGCCATCATTTGGTGTGCTATATCTAATATTGAATGTCATAATTTTAGTTTGAGCATAACTATTTGACATAACTAAAAATGCACAGATTAATATTAATTTAAAATATTTCATTATTAGTTCCTTACTAAATTATAGATTACTTCAATTGTCATCTCCTATTATCAATGGGATATTCCATATATTTTTTTCTAGATCTATTGTTCCACCTAATTCTTCTAGAACAACCCTGTCTGTTATGGTTACTCCCTTTTTAGCCATATTTTCAAAGGAGTCGATACCGTTATTAGGGAAATTTTTTCTAGTTCTGTGTATATTAAATTGATTCGAGAATTTTCGATTGAAAGTTTTTTCTATACCATCTTTACCAATCATAAAGCCAATCAAACCACCCCAAGTAGCAGTTGGATTATCCGAATCCCAACCAGTTAATGTTCCTATTTTTATGGTTTTCTGGAAGTCTCCTTCTCCATAAAATAAACTTACTAAACTTGCTGCAAAATTAATACCCGCAGCGAAACAGCCATTGCAATATAATTTTTTTGAAGTAATATCGTATCCATCTTTTTGATTGACTTGGTATCTAATATAAATTGAATCTCTCGCCTGTTCCCATGGAATCCCTGATTCATATAATTGTTCAGCGTAGTTAAACATATGAGCAGCGTATGAACCGTCAGGGAAAACTTTTTTTGACTGATTTGCCATCCAATATAATCGCTGACTCAAGCTTTTATTAGGGTCTGTAATTGAAGCCAAGGAATGCATTGAAACATAAAACTGTGCAATATATTCGGCTTCTTCTCGAGCAATAGTTTGAATAGGAAGATGAGCCATTTTCATAGCTACATCAGGTCTTGTAGGTGAGAATAATCCAAATATTTCAGTAGTTAATTGAGCATCGATCATTTCAAAATGCTCATTGTTTTTGGGGCTTCCAGTTTCAGGAGGAAGAACTCCTTGGTTCATTAGGTCAAATGCTTTTTGATTAGACACCCATAGAAAATTTTCCTCTTCTTGTTTAATATGCTTTATCCAACCATTCCGAATCTGCTGTGGGGTTAAAATGCTAGTCTCGTTTGTGAGAAGAAGTTGCTGATACATATATTCTATATCTGTATCATCGTCTGCTCCCCAAATTTCATTTGTATCTCTTAATACAAAATCAATTGTTGGTGATAAATCACTTGGAATACCTTGTCCCCATATACTAGGTTGATCAGGTTCCCCCCAATTCTCTCTAGTGTAAAAGGCTCCTGTTTTAATTTCGCCAATATTACCTATTTTATCCATCTCAGTAACCAACCCTGTCCAATTGGCGATACATTGTCCCAACCAAAACCCATACAACTGATTATAATATTTGTC
>NZ_CEXPNT010000050.1:0-2071 GCF_982709265.1 Candidatus Marivariicella framensis
AAAGTTACTTCTTGTTTTACTATTTGTTCCATTAACCTATTGTTCTTCAGATAGTGGAAGTGAAGCTACAACACCACCTCCAACCACTACAACTCCTCCGCCTGTTGTAAATTATACTCTCACCGTTAGTGCGGGAGATGGTGGAGCTGTTAGTTCAACAGGAGGCACTTATACCTCTGGAGAATCAGTAAGCATTACGGCTACAGCTAATTCAGAGTATGTTTTTTCAGGATGGTCTAACGGTTCTACTGATAATCCTTTGAGTGTAACGATGAACTCAAACCAAACTATTACCGCATCATTTGAAAAGGTAACATATACTTTATCAACTTCTACTGAAGGAGAGGGAACGGTTACAGAGGTTTTGGTTTCTTCTGGAAGAACTGCAGATTATAATTCTGGAAGTGTGGTAAGATTAACTGCTGTGCCATCAGATGGATGGAGTTTTGTAGAATGGAGTGGGGGTGCTTCTGGTGTTGAAAATCCAATTGATATAGATATCAATCAACCAAAAAACATTAGTGCTACTTTTGAAGCAATATCAGAAATTCAGTCTTTAATTTTTGACAAATGGAACTTTAACACTACTACTGGTAAAAAAATAAGTTCAGAATCTGAGAGAGATTTTATTATTTTAAAATCCAACAACACTTTTATCTTAAACACAAATCAAACTGAAAGGAGAGGGAATTTTGTTATTACAGATACTCAGATTTCTTTAGGGAGTATAGGAACCCTTACCGTGAATGATATTTCAGAAAACTCAATGGGTGTTGATATAGATATAAATGATTTTTATTTTGAAGGGCTCATTGCATTTTCTGATAAAAACTATGTAGATGGGGATTGTACTTCTTTTTTAGAATGTGTTGATGATAAAACATATTCGATTATGAGTAATCTTCTTTACGATTTAATGAAGGGTTTATATCAGGATGAATTTTTTATACTCAAATTCATTGATAACCCCAATCAAGATTGGATTAATATATATAATAATAGGAAATTTTCCAAAATCATTAAACTAGTAGAAGAATCTATTGATGCAGGAGTATATAGTGGACCTTTTCCGACTACCTTAGATTTCTCTTCAATAAGTTATTCAAATTCAACTTTGGAAGATTATGATGGAAATAATATATGTGAATCAGATTGGTCATTATTTACAAATAATAATAAGATTTTAGTATCATCTGAAGAATACGGTAACTTCAACATTGACAATTATACAATACTTAAAAAAAATGAGTATAATAAAATCTCTTTCTCAACGACTAATTTAGTTGGACAAGAATTTATGAACTATGAAATTTCATTGAATATGGATAAAACACTAAGAGTTTCTTTCACTAATGCCATAACCAATGAAAATGATTTTGTGAATTCAACAGTATTCTATTTAAAAGAAAGACCAATTATACTTCCACCAAGTGAAATTGAATTAGATGGGGTTAGTTATTATAATATTTGTGAGGTTAATGATCTTTTTCTTTTAGAGGGTGATTATCGTAATGAAGAAGTTTTCAGTCATTCTCTCCCAAATGATTCTGAATTCCCTAATAATGTAAATTTTGACAGTACTGACATTTATACTCCATTTAATATATGGTCTATTTGGCTCTGTTATACTGGTTTCTGTAATGAGGAAATTTGGGGAGGAGCAGTGCGTACAGATTAAAAACAATAAAACATTATGGAACTACTAATGGTGTTGTTAGTTGCATGCCTAAAGCTGCTGGAAGGTATTACTATCAATGTTCAGTACACGAGGGTATGAATGGAACAATTACTGTTAAATAACTAACATATCATCTTTAGTATGTTCAGATCTATAAGTATATGGATGCTAAAAGAAAATACTAATTTTAACACCTTGAAAATCAAATAGTTATAAATAGTTTTGTCGGGGTGGCAGTATTTGAACTATATACCTTAAAATACTGATTATTAATACTTTATATATTTTATTTTACCCCAAAACAACTAATTTGGGGACTAATAGTACCCATGAATATCCTTCTGAGATTACCTGTGTTTTCCATACTTTAAAACATTTCTCATATTTCAAATA
>NZ_CEXPNT010000051.1:0-2063 GCF_982709265.1 Candidatus Marivariicella framensis
AATACCATCTGGTTAAATTTTTGTATTTTTTTAATCCAATATCATGCCATTCGTGTCTTGCTATCCACGGCCAAGTTGCAATATCTGCAATAGTATAATTTTCACTCGCTAAAAATTTTGATTTAGACAATCTTTCATCTAGATCTTCATAAATTCTTTTGGCTATTTTGAAATATCTTTCTTCTCCAAATTCACTTTTTCCCGGATTATAGTGGTGAAACTGATGATGCTGTCCAAGCATAGGGCCAACATAACCCATTTGCCCCATTAACCATTGATTAATAATGGTACGTTTATTGGTTTCGTAAAATTTATTACTTTTTTCAGCAAGATAAATAAGAATTGCTCCAGACTCAAATACTGATTGATTATTACTATGGTCTATAATTACTGGAATTTTACTAAATGGGCTTATAGTTTTAAACTCTTCTTTAAACTGTTCGTCTTTAGATAAATCGATTTTTGTAACTTTAAATTCATAATCTATTTCTTGAAGCATTATTGAAATTTTAATACCATTTGGAGTTGCTGCGGTAAAAAGCTCAATCACTCCTTAACACCCAATCGATCTTTCACTATTTTTGAAGATGTAGTGAATTCAAATCTATATTTTTCATCTGGTTTTGCATATTTAAAGCATCCTCTAGCAGCAAGAGCACCCTCGTGAAATCCTGAGAGAATTAATTTAAGCTTACCTGGATAAGAACAAATATCTCCAATTGCAAAAATTCCTTCTTTATTAGTTTCAAAACTTTCAGTATTTACAGGTATTGTTTTTTTATTCAAATTTAAACCCCAGTCTGCTATTGGTCCAAGCTGCATGATTAATCCAAAAAAACCTAAAACATAATCAGTTTTAATTTCTTTTATTGTTTTATCATCATGTTTTATACTGATACTTTCAACTTTTTCACTTCCTTGAACTGCATCTAGTTGATATTTTGTATAAATTTCTATTTTTCCTTCTTCTTTTAATTGAGTAACCTTATCAATACTTGCTTGCATTCCTCTGAACTCATCTCTTCTGTGAACCAGTATAACTTTAGAAGTATTTGATAGCTCAATTGCCCAATCTAAAGCTGAGTCTCCTCCACCAAAAATACAAACTGTCTTATCTTTAAAGACTGTTTTGTCTCTAATTGAATAAAGTATTTCTTTTCCTACAAACTTATCAATTTCTTTTGTTGAAAATTTTCTTGGCTCAAAAGAACCTACTCCTGCTGCTATAATTATGCTTGATGACTCAAATTCAGTCCCTTTATTGGTTTTTGTAATCCATTTTTTTTCAACTTTTTTAATTTCTTCTACTCTTTCATTTAAATGGAAGTTTGTTTTAAATGCTTTGATTTGTTCAATTAAATTATTAGTTAATTCTTCTCCAGTACATTCAGGAACTGCAGGAATATCGTAGATTGGTTTATCAGGATAAAGTTCGATACATTGACCACCAATTTTATCTAGGTTGTCCACCACTTCACTCTTAAGGCCAATAATTCCTAATTGATGAACACAGAAAATACCAACTGGACCAGCGCCAATAACTAAAGTATCAGTTTTTATCATTACCCCTGCTTACTTGGCATTTTTACAACTAAACCATCAAGTTCATCTGTAACAGTTATTTGACAGCTTAATCTACTAGACTTATTAGGTTCAAAAGCCATATCTAACATATCTTCTTCTCCGTCTGTTTTTTTTGGAATTTTATCATACCAGTCATCTTTGACATAAACATGGCAGGTAGCACAAGCCATTCCTCCTCCACAATCTGCATCAATTCCTTGAATATCATTTTGTACTGCTCCCTCCATAACCGTCAAACCATTGGTTACTTCTATGGTAGTTATCTTTTCCTCACTTGAAATATAAGTAATTTTAGGCATGAATATTATATGGGTATAAAAAAAAATAGGGCAAGTAACAAATTTACTCGCCCTATTTAAAATACTTTAGGTTTAACTAATTCTTAGCTCTACCACCTGATTGCATTGCCGCAGCCCAAATAATTAGACCAAATGCAATTTTGTTTAAGAAGTCAGCTGCATTGTAAATGATGTTCAGTG